>CAYRZU010000011.1:6480-58739 GCA_964428895.1 uncultured Planctomycetaceae bacterium | reverse complement strand
GCGCCAGCGCCGACGCCTTTCGCATTACCGACCAGGACCCCGACGGATTCGGCGCCGCCCAATCCATGCGGGCCGCCCTGGCCGATGCCGGGATCACCACCGACCAGATTGACTACGTCTCCGCCCACGGCACCGGCACCCAGCAAAACGACCAGGTGGAGACCCTGGCCATCAAGGCTGTCTTTGGCGACGATCCGGCCAAGGTCCCCCCGATGTCCTCGGTCAAAAGCATGCTGGGCCACTTGATCGCCGCGGCCGGCGCCACCGAACTGATTACCTGCGTTCTGGCCTTGCGGGATCAGATCCTCCCGCCGACCATCAACCAGGAGACACCGGACCCCGACTGCGACCTGGACTACGTTCCCAACGAACCCCGCAAGGCCCAGGCCAACATCGTTATGTCCAACAGCATGGGATTTGGCGGCCAGAATAATACGTTGATCATCACCAAAGCGTCCTAACCTTTCAGAGGCCACCGGGGCCGCTTGATTTGTTTGAGGGGGTGCGGTACGGTTCTTGGCATCCCGTGAATACACAGATGGCAACAGTCTGGCTTCTGGCTGAAGGCGTGCCCCTGACGCGTCACTGGGCGGCGTTCCTGATCGCCCTGACCGTGACGAGCCTTCTGGTATTCATCTTCTTGCTGATGATGCGCTACGCCCGCATCTGCCTGAATATCTTCATTGACACGCCCCCTCCCCTGTCCATGGGGCCGTTGGACTTCCAACGGCTCACCGGCGAGGAGGTCCGCTTTCGGAGTTTCGACGGCACGAGCCTGCGCGGCATGCTGCTCCGAAGCCCCAATCGCAGTGAGTACCGCGGGACAATCATCTTCTGTCACGAGTACGGTTCGGACATGTACAGCTCCGCCCGCTACGCCCGCCCACTGGTCGAAAACGGTTTCGACATCTTCACCTTCGACTTCCGCGGACACGGCGAGAGCTCCAACCGAGGGCGGTACCGTCCCCTGCAATGGCCCAGTGACAAGGAACTGGAAGATATTCTCGGCGCCACCGCCCACGTGGGCTCGATGCTGGCGGGAGAAGGACGCCCCGTCGAGATCGGCCTGTTCGGCATCTCCCGCGGCGCCGGGGCGGGGCTGCTGGCGGCCTCCAGCGATCCGAACATCAAGGCCATCGTCTGCGACGGCGCTTTCTGCACCGACACCACCGTCATTGCTTTGATGAAGCGATGGGCTCACATCTTTGCCCGGGTCAAGCTGGTCTACGAGCACCACCATGAGCGGTTCTGGCGGACGTTACTGTGGCTGATGTTCCGGTTCGCCCAGCCTAAAATGGGATGCAAGTACCCATCTGTTTCCCGGGCCCTGAAGGAAATGCAGCCCCGGCCGCTCTTCTTCATCCACGGGCAGAAGGACAGTTACATTCGAGTCGACCAGACCCGCTTTCTATATGGTGAGGCGCCAACGCCCAAGTACTTGTGGGTCGTCCCGGGCGCCAAGCATAATCAGTCTGTCATCGTCCAGCCCAAGGAGTACGCCGCAAGAACCGTCGCGTTCTTCCGGCGACACTTGGCGCGCGAGGACATCAGCGAGACCGACATCATCTCGCCAACGGAGGCCAACGTAGGCGTCGCTTGATGGGCGTAGCTGCCAGCGCTCTTTACCGGAAATGGGATCATGGGAATTACCCGGACAATGTTGCGACCCCTTGCTCGAGGAACCGCCATCCTCCTGGGGACCAAGGTCCGCGCTTTTCTCCGCGCCCATCAGCAGACCCAGACGGTTCAAGATCGACTCCTTGCGCAGCTACTTGAGCGTCACAAGAGCACGGCGTTCGCCCGCGATCACGGACTCGAATCCGTTCGGAGTTACGAAGAGCTTGTCCGCGCCATTCCGGTCAGTGATTACCAGACACACCGGCCCTACATGGATCGCGTCTTGGCCGGCGAACACTCCTCCTTGCTGCCGGACGATGAGCAGGTGCTGATGTTCTCGATGACCAGCGGCACGACGGGCTTGCCCAAGCACATCCCCGTGACCTCGACGTTCGCCGCTCACATGAAGCGGACATTCAGCATCTTCGGCTACCGGGCGATCTTCGACCACAAGGCGGTTTGGCTTCGATCCATTCTGGCCATTTCCTCACCCATGCGCGAGAAGGACGGCCCGGCCGGCCATCCCTGCGGCGCCATCAGTGGTCTCCTGCAGGCGGAACAACTGAACGTCGTTCGCCGCATGTATGCGGCGCCCGCCGAAGTAACAAGCATCAGTGACCCCGCCACCAAGTACTACGCCCTGCTTCGCTGCAGTATCGGCCGAGACGTCAGCTTCATTACCACCGCCAATCCGTCAAGCACCATCAAGCTGATCGAGAGCGGACAACATCACACCGAACGCCTCATTCGCGACGTCGCCGATGGAACGATGACACCTCCGCGGCCGCTCGAGGAGAGCATCGAACCGATCTTCCGATTCAAGCCGAACCGGGCCCTGGCCCGCCGGCTGGAAGAAGGGGTCCGGCAAGACGGCCAGTTACTGCCCAGGCATTTCTGGAACGTAACTTTCCTGGCCAACTGGACCGGCGGCACGCTCAAGCTCTATCTGCCCCGCTTGCGAGAGCTCTTCGACGACGCACCCATTCGCGACATCGGCTTGATTGCAAGCGAAGGTCGGTTCTCGATCCCCCTGGACGACAACACGCCCGCAGGCGTCGCAGAGATTACGGGCAACTTCCTGGAGTTCATCCCGGCGGAAAACCACAGCGACACAAATCCCCACACGCTGCGAGCCCACGAATTGGAAATCGGCGGCGAGTACTTCCTGGTCGTCACCAACTACGCAGGCCTGTGGCGGTATAACCTCGACGACCGCGTCCGCGTGGTCGATTACTTCGGCCAAAGCCCGGTCTTTGAGTTCCTCTGTCGGGGAAAGAGCACCGCCAATATCACCGGCGAGAAGATCACCGAGCATCAGGTCGTTGAAGCGATGAAGCAGGCCTCGGCCGCGACCGGGGCCACCGTTGAACGTTTCGTTGTTCAAGGGCGGTTTGCCGCAACGCCCTTCTATGAGCTTCGGGCCGAGATCGATGGCCGTGGCGACTTGGGCGTCCTCGCCGATGCCTTCGACCGCGCCCTGGCCAGACTGAACCTAGAGTACGCTTCCAAGCGAATCAGCGGTCGCCTGGACGCCGTCCACCCCGTCTCGCTGCCCACCGGAACACTCGAACAAGCCGAGCAGGAGACCATCCGTCTTCGGCGTGGCCGCAGTGAGCAGTACAAGCATCAGTACCTCCTGACCGACGTCCTGACGGGACCCGCCGCCGAAACCGGCAGCGCTTGACGGGACTGCTGCGGTCGGCATATCCTCCCGGTCTGCCCCACCGGAAATATCCGCGGGGATCCAACGCCTACCATGACAGACATTGCCCCCATTGCGATCATCGGCCCCGGCGTGGTTGGAACGGCTCTGGGCGTTCTGGCCCGACGGGCCGGTCTGCCCGTGGTCGCCGTTGGCGGCCGACGGATCGAATCCGCCCAGGCCGCCGCCGACCGCATGGGCGGGGATGTCCCGGCAATGAGCATGGCCGACGCCGCCTCGGCCGGTGGACTGGTCTTGCTGACTGTCAGCGACGATGCGATCGAAACGGTCTGTGGTCAACTGGCCAAGGGCGGCGCCTTTGAGACCGGCGCCATGGTCGCCCACTGCAGCGGCGCTCTGTCCAGTGACATTCTGGCGGCTGCTCGGGAGGCCGGCTGTTCGGTCGGCTCGATGCATCCCCTGCAGACATTCCCCAACACCGATGCCGCGATCGAACGATTTGAAGGGGTCCACTGCTTCTGCGAAGGCGACGGCCGGACCGTGGACGTGCTAACGACGTTGGCGGAAGCTCTGGGCGGCTTGCCCACCGTGCTGGATTCAGGCGGCAAGGCGTTCTACCACGCCGGTGCCGTCATGGCCGGCAACTACACTACCGCCCTTCTCGACGCCGCCTGCCAGATGTGGGGCCACGCCGGCATCGATCAGACAACGGCCCGAAAGGCGCTATCGGTCCTGACCACCGCCACCGCGCAGAACGCCGCCACGATGGACCTGGCCCAGTCCCTAACCGGCCCGATTGCCCGGGGAGATACCGGCACGATCCGCCGCCATCTGGAAGCACTTCAGGCCTGTTCATCCGAGCTGCGGAGGCTATACTGCGTCGCCGGACTACGGACGGTGGAACTGGCCCTGCAAAAGGGAACGATTGACGACAACGTCGCACAACAGTTGCGGCAGACACTTTGCTCTAAGGAGTAATCCATGGCAGCCACAATCATCGACGGCGAAGCCATCGCCCAGGCCATCACAGACCAAGTCAAAGCCGATGCGGCCGAGCTAACCGCCGCCGGCCGCCCGCCCCATCTCGTGGCGGTGCAGGTGGGTGAGAACCCCGCCTCCAAGATCTACACCAACATGCAGCGCAAGCAGTGCGAGGCGGCCGGTCTCGAGTATGAGCTGCTCGAACTGCCCGAAGATATGTCCGAGGCCGACCTGCTGGCCAAGATCGGCGACCTCAACGCCGACCCCAAGGTCAACGGCCTGATTCTGCAAATGCCCGTTCCCCCGCAGATTGACGCCCGCAAAGTGCAGGTGACGATCTCGCCGGACAAGGACGTTGAAGGCATGCACCCCGAGAATATGGGACGCCTGTTCTACGGCGGGTCCGTGGTCAGCCCTTGCACCGCCGCCGGGGCCGTGGAACTGCTGAAGCAGACCACCAGCGACCTGGCCGGCAAGGAAACGGTCGTGGTCGGTCACAGCGAGATTGTCGGCAAGCCCATCGCGGCCATGCTGCTGCAATCGCTGAACGAAAGCCCCACGGTTACCGTCTGCCACGTGGCCACCACAGATCTCGCCGCCCACACCAAGGCCGCGGACATTCTGTTCGTCGCCGCCGGCGTCAGCCAGGCCAAGTGGCGTGGCTACAGCCGCAAGAAGAAGGCGGGCGAAGACGTCTCCCTGCCCGACCTGTCCCCGTTGGTCTCGGCCGATATGGTCAAGGACGGCGCTATCGTCATCGACGTGGCCATCAACCGCATCCCCAAGGGCTTCGACGATGCCGGCGAGCCGCTCAAGAACGACAAGGGCAAGAACGCCATGCAAACCGTCGGCGATGTGGACTTCGAAGGCGCCAAGGAAAAGGCCTCCGCCATCACGCCGGTCCCGGGCGGCGTGGGCCCGATGACGGTCGCCATCCTGCTCCGCAACACCATCGCCTGCGCCAAGGCCATGGCGTAACGGCAGGCATATAGTGCAACAAGAAAGCGTGGTGGGCCAGATGGCTCACCACGCTTTTCGTTTGCGCTGATTCGCGGCTTGAACTACACCGCGCCGGCAGCCTTGATGATGTCCGGCACGCAGTGGTCCCAGCCGAGCGTCATCAGGTGAGCGCCTTGGCACATGTCCTTCATCGACGCGATCAATTCGCCGCAAATTTCGATGGAGACCTTCTGGCGGTCCTCCTTCTCGCAGTCGGTCAGGCGTTGGATGATGTCGTCCGGCACGACCACGCCGGGCACGCCGCGGTTCATGTATTTGCCCATGCCCGCGTTCTTGAGCATCACGATGCCGACCAGGATCGGCACGTCGATGTGCTCGACCTTCTTCATGAAGGTCTCGAAGGCCTTGGGCTCGTAGACGGCCTGGGTCTGCACGAACTGGGCGCCGGCTTCGACCTTCTTTTCCAGCTTGATCACCTGCGGGTCGACCTCATCGGCACAGGGCGTCACGCAGCACCCCTTGAAGAACTTGGGCACGCCGTCCAACTCGTTGGCGTTGCCCTTCATGTCCTTGCCAAGGTCCGTGCCGCCCTCCAGCTTGCCGATCGCCTCCAGCAGCGACACCGAGTCCAGGTCGTAAACGGGCATGGCTTCGGGATGGTCGCCCATGGTGGTGTGGTCACCGGTCAGGCAGAGCACGTTGCGGATGCCGAAGATGTAGGCCGCCAGCAAGTCCGATTGCAGGGCCAGACGGTTCCGGTCGCGCGTGACCATTTGCAGGACCGGCTCGATGCCCACGTCGTGCAGCAGCTTGGCCCCAACCATGCTAGACCCGCGCATGACGGCGGTCTGGATATCGGTGACGTTGACGGCCGAGATCTGTTCGCTCTTGAGGAACTCCTCAGCCTCATGGATCACCGGAGCGATGTTCGTGCCCTTGGGCGGGCCGATTTCGGCGGTCACGACGAACTTGCCCGCTTCGAGGTCTCGTTGGAACGTGCTAACTGGTTCGCTACTCATTGCCCGCCTCCTCATCTTCGGTCATCTCGGCGAGCACCAACCGACGCACGCCATTGCCGCGGTCCTTTCGATGGTCGCGCGTTGCCCGCATCTTGCGGTATTCATCCAGCCGACCCAGGTCGTTCAGCCGCTCGTAGATCTTCAGCCAACCGCACGCCATGTCCGGGTTCACTTCGCACTTGCCGTTGTCCGTGCCGCCGCAGGTGCCGTTGATCAGGCTCTTCGAGCACTTGGCCACCGGGCAAACGCCGCCGGTCCAGGCCAGCACGCAATCGCCACAGCCGCGGCAATACTCTTCCCATACGCCCTGCTCAACGTTGCTGGCCAGGTGGGTGGTGTTCATGCCCGGCAAGATCGGGGTCTTGGGATACACTTCGGTCATGAACTGCACGCCGGCGCCGCAGGCGATCGAGAGCACCGCGTCGTAGTCGCCCGGGGTCTCGCTGAGGTTGTCGAAGAACTCCTTCTCACACTGACGCGTGATGGAGTCGAACGTCGCCTCCAGTTGCAGGCCCTTGGCTTTGGCGGCCAGATTGAGCTGGCTGGCCAACATTTCGGCTTGGCGCTCGCCGCCGGTCAGGCAGACGGTCACGCATCCGCCGCAGCCCAGCACCAGCACCTTCTTACAGCCGGCCACCATCTCCAGGATTTCGTCCATCGGTTTGCGTTCGGCAACAATCATCGGTTTATCTCCTGCCGCCGGTCGGCGGCGCGATTCAGCTTCGTTACTCGGTGGCCTCTTCGACGGCAGCTTTGCCTTCGATGCGGTCGGCGGCCAGTTCCATCGCCTCTCGCACGGCGGCGCGGCCGTGGTCGGCCTCGCTGACGAATTGAACGGTCTCGGCATTGACGCCGATTTCGCCCAGCAGCTCGCGGACCTGTTCTACACGCTTGGCCACGCGCTCGGGAGCGGTCGGGTATCGGTCCGCGCCTTCGTTGCAGGCAACCACGATCACACCCGCGGCGCCTTGCTCCAAGGTGTGAAGAATCTGGGCGGCCGACAGGCGGGCCATGCTTGGCAAGTACTCTTCGATCACTCCGGGGATCGTGTCCTCCAGCGTTCCGGACCACGCCGTCGCCGGGGAGTGATGACCGCACACGTAGGCGACAATTTTTCGGTCGCCTTGGACGGCATCGAGCTTGGCCTTGATTTGGCGAAGGTCTTCATCCTGCGACCAACTCTTGGCGATGATGGCGTTGGCGGGGCAATCGGCAATGCACATGCCGCAGGCCTGACACAACGAGCTTTCGATCCGGGCGACGTCGGTGACAACCGGGATATCGAACGGGCACACTCGCAGGCAGGTCAGGCAGGCCGCACACTTATCGACCAGCACCTCGGCCCCGCCGCCACAGCTCATGCAACGCCGGGCTTCCAACGCGGCCACCACCGGTGACAGATTGTGGTCGACCGGCTCGAAGTTTGTGGCCCGGGTCTTGGGGTCTTCGACCTCCACTGCGTGTCGCTCGACCTTGACGACCTTCTCGGCGGTCGCTTCAGGGATCTTGTCGATCTCGGCCGGCAGCGTATCGTCGATCTCAATCGGCCGACCGTTGAGGTACAGGTCGACGGCTTTGGCCGCCCGCTGGCCCGATGCACAGGCCTCTACCACCGAGCCGGGGGCGGTGACGATTTCTCCGGCCGCGAACACGCCCTTGACGGACGTCTCTTGCGTGGCGGCGTTGTAGGTCAGTCGGCCACGGTCATCGGTGCCAAGATCGCTGCCTTCAACAAAGCCCATGTCCGCCATCTGGCCGATCGCCATGATGACGGTGTCGCAGGGGACATCCTGCAGGTCGGAGTCGTCGTATTCGGGGCTGAAATTGCCTTCATCATCGAAGACGCGGGTGACCTTGCGGGTCCTGAGGCCCACAATATTGTCGCCTTCGAGCAGAACTTCGACCGGCCCGCGACGGTGGAGGAAGCTGACGCCCTCTTCGTGGGCTTCGTCGCGTTCCCAATCCCAGGCGGGCATTTCTTGTTCGTTTTCAAGGCACATGGCCGTAACGGTGGCACCCAAGCGGGCGGCCGTCCGAGCGGCGTCCATGGCCACATTGCCGCCGCCGATGACGAGCACGTTCTTGCCAACATCAACGGGCTCATCGAAGGATGAACGGGTCAGGAAGTCCAGTACGGGCAGCACGCGTGGGGTCTCCCCCCCGGGCAGAGGCAGCATGCGGCTGGTGGCCAAGCCCGTGGCGATGATGACCGCCTCGAAGCCGTCGCCCAGCAGATCCGCGACGGTCTTGTCCTTGCCGATCTCACAGCCGGTAACTAACTCGACACCGTGGGACAGAATCCAGTCGACGTCCTGGTTGATGACATCGCGCGGCAGGCGATATTGCGGGACGGCCGTGACGGGAATACCACCGGCGACCGGGAATTTCTCGAAGAGCGTGGGCCGATAACCCCAGCGCGCCAGGTACAACGCCGCGCTCATGCCGGACGGCCCCGAACCGACGATGGCGACCTTGGCACGGTCCTGCTTGACGGGCTTGTCGACCGTCGCCCCGGCGCCGGCCAGTTCGCAAACGAACCGCTTGACCTCGCGGATGGCCACGGCCTGGTCGACGTCGCAACGGCGACAGTTGTTCTCGCAGGGATGGTGGCAAATGCGCCCGCAGACGCTGGCGAACGGCAGGCACTCACGGACCAAATCGGCGGCGGCGGCGAACTGCCCGCGAGCGGCCAGTTCGATGTAGCCGCGAACGTCGGCATGAACGGGGCAGTTGTAGCGACACGGCGCCCATTCGGACTCCATCAGCTCTCGAGGGCTGGCCAATTCAGCGACATCGGCGCTGGTCAGGTCGCGATCGATCATAGTCTCACTCCACATCTTGCCCGCCGATCGGCGTGAGATCGCCGGCCGGCCGAAAGGGGCTGAAAGTTCAGGATTTTGGCCCGATGAGGTGGGCGTGTCAACATCATCCTCGCAGTTGGCCAAGGCGAGGCACCTCGGCGGAGGCGCCCATCAGATGTACTCGCTGAACAACTCCATACTAGGTCGCGGGATAACGGTCTCGCTGACCAACAGGCCACGGTCCCGGGCCTCGGCGGCGCCGGCGGACACGGCCGCCTGAACGTCTGAGATATCACCCGTCAGCAGGCAGAAGCCCTTGCCCCCGAGCGCCATCGCCACATGGATTCGAAACAAGGTGATCTTGGCGGCTTTGGCGGCGGCATCGGCCGCGGCGATGATGCTGACGCCACTGAAGGTTTCGATAACGCCCAACGCCCCGATCGTGTCGGATTCGATCATCACTGACTGGCCCAACGCCGGGAAAATACTCTCGTGAACGTTGGGGATAATGAGCGAATCGATAACGGCCTCATCGGGCGCACCCACAGCAGCCTGGACCGCACTGGTCACATCGCTGACGGCCCCGCCGATGACGATCAGGTATTTGCCCGAGCAGATCGTCCGAGCGATCAGCAACTCCACGGACGCAGCCTTGAGCATCTCGTCTTGAATCCGATAGCCCACGCCGATGCTCGACAGTTCAACCGCGCCGATTGCTTTCGAATCCGCCATGGTTATTGTCCTTCGATCCACACCACGCCGTCAGCGATGGCGGTCACGGTTCCGTTGATGGATGCATGCACCGGCGCGCCGAGCGCGGGCCTGCCGTCCTTGATGGGCGACCGCCCAACGAACTCTCCTGTCCGGACGGTCTGGCCAACCGTCACCGCCGCCTCGCACGGGGCGCCAACGTGCTGCTTGAGCTTGATGCCAACCTTCCTGGCGACAATGGTCTCGTCGACCATCGGGCCGACGTTGTGGAACTGCGTCAGGCCGAGCTTGGTCATCAGCCGTCTGATCGGCGCTTTGCGATTGTCCATGTGTAGATCGGGCCGTTGCGGATTGAACGGAGGGTCTTCCCGCTTGCGTCCCTCTGCGGCCAATCGTTGCTTGTTCTGGCTGCACACGTTCTTGGGGTCGAGGTCTTCCGGGCAGGAGTACAGGCTGCACAGATTGCACTCGCAGCAGTAGCTGGTCCCGCGAACATTGGGTTCGCCAACCAAGTTGAACGCCAGCGACCGCATGGCCCGATGCGGCTCGATGGGATGGCCCAACAGGTATCGCGGACACAGTTCGGTGCAGAAGCTACACTGGTCGCACGCACTTCGGCCGATGCGAGCGATCTGCGACCAATCCTGTCGACGGCGACGCACCACGATGTGGTCGGACGGGAGGATGATGACGCCACCGGTGGTCTTGTCGACCAGGGAGTGGTGATCGTCTTCCAGCCGCCCCATCATGACGCCGCCGACGATGTAGTTGGGGTCGTCGATGGTGGGCTGTGCGATCGCCACGCACTCGCGAAGTGTCACTCCGACGGGAACGCGGAGCGTCACGGGATTGGCCACGGCCCCGGCAACGGTCAGGAATGATTCGGTGACGGGCTTAGTCGCTGCGACGGCCACATTCATAGCCGTCTCAACATTCATGACGACGGCCCCCGCGTGCAGGGGCAATCCACCGGGGGGAATTACACGGCCGAGAACGTCGTAGACCAGGATGAATTCATCGCCGGCGGGGTAAGCGTCGCGAAGCGGCGCGATGGACATGTTGGCGCCGAGCTTGGGGCGAAGCTGCTCGATGACGTCGGTGTACTTCTCTTTGACCCCGATAACGCCCCGCCCGGCCCCAACCAGTTCCATCGCGGCGGCCAATCCCGCGATCACCTGCTCGGCGAAGGTCCGGAGGACTTCCTTATCCTTATGGAGCAGAGGCTCGCATTCGGCGGCATTGATGATAGCGGTGTCGGCTTGGCCTTGGAGCTTGACGTGTGTCGGAAAGCCCGCCCCGCCGGCGCCCACAACACCTGCTTCAGCAATCTGTTCTACGGTGACGGAACTCATTGAGCCCTAGAGTATACTTCCCCGTTCGATCAAAGCGACCGGCAAATGCGCAGAGCGGTTCCGTTTGCCTGTCCAATAGGATCAACGGAATCGCGTAGCCCAGAGCGGGCCCGCTCGGGCCGACGGCCGCAGATGCCCCCCGCTTGCGCCGAGACGTCAACTGTCCCAGCGCTTACTCTGCCGGCGTTTGCGGAGGCGTCGGCTCGGGGTCGGCGGGGGCGGCTTCGGGCGCTGGGGCCTCGCCGGTGTCCAGGCCTTCCGAGAGCTTCAGCTTCATCAGGCGGCCGACTTTGAACTTGACGGTCCGCTTGGCCGGAACGTGCACGCGCTGGAGCGTCTTGGGGTTCTGCGCGATCCTGGCGGCCCGCTGCTTGGTTTCAAAGACACCGAAGTCTCTGAATTCAAGCCGGTTACCTTGGCCAAGCTCCTCGATCACTTCATTGAGGAACCGCTGCAGGATGTCCTTGACGACCACGCGCTTGTTGCCGGTCTGGTCGGCGATGCGGTCGACCAACTCTTTCTTCGTAATGGTTTCCATGAATCTGCCCTTTAGTCAGGCTCGACAGAAGCGTGCAGCACCTAAGTTCCACACAAGGAAATGCTCGTACGAACACAAGTCATAGTAGCCTAACAACTTCTTGCGATCAAGCCGATTTTTCATCTGTCATCGGCAGTGACGAAGGCCGAACGAAATGCCCCACCACCAGTTATTCGGAAGTCCACGCCGTCAATCGCAGTACCTATTCAGAAATAAACACTTGTGCAGTCACGTGTCGGACCGAGGTCATCGTCGGCATCTCGAAAGGATCCACTAGTCTTTGAAAGGACCGAGGGGTCGGTACTCCAGCCGAGACCCGGACGGGTTCGCGCCACCTTCGGTGAACAGCATCAGTTCGTTCTTCTCAGCAAGGTAAGTCTCGGGCAGGTAATAGAACTGCTGCGGGCCGACCGTCCAGAATCGGCCGACGTTCCGACCGTTCAAAAAGACCTGGCCCTTCTTGGCGCCGATGATGTGCAGGAATAGCGGCTCATCGAAGGAGGTGCACTTGAAGGACGTGACATACCAAGCCGGTAGATCCTTGCCGACCACGCGCCCCCCCTCTTCGGGTAGGGCCCACGGACGGAAGCTCCACCGGCCTCCGCTACTGACCGGCTCAATGAGTTGGTAGAACCGGAAAGCCGACAGGAGTTTGGTTGTGACATTGTCGCGCCACAGCAGCAGGCGAATGGTGTTCTTGCCGCTCTTGAGTTCTGCTCCCAACGTCAGTTCGCCGTGACCTCGCTCGAACAACCCCACCGGCCTGTTGTTACACAGAACGGCCACGGGGCAGTCGAGACCTTCGAAGGACAGATGAATCGGCGTGACCTTCTTCATGGTCACATCGGTATCGGCCGCGGTCAGAGGCAGGCTCTCCAGACACGGAACCATGTGGCTCTTATGGCGCGGCACGACGCGACGGGAGAAGCTCTCGCCGGTCTTGATTTTGAACTTGCAGGCCGGAAGGAGTTTGGCATCGTAGACGTGGCCGTAGATGCCTTTCAACTCGCCAATGTCGGCCCCGACGTTTAGTCGACCAAGATTGTCGACCAAGGCGGTGATCGTATTCTTGCCACGCTTCAGCGACACCGGCATGGGTGTTCGCTTGGCGCCCGGCCCGGCGCCCCAGACACCGACCCGGCTGCCGTTGACAAAGATCGTCGCTCGGTCAGCGCAGTCCGGCAGGAACAGATGCTTTCGGGCCTGCCGGGGTTGTTCGACGTCGATTCGATACCACACGTACCCGTAATGCACGCCCAGTCGATCCACGTCGCGAGGCCGATCCATGCTCTTCCATTGCAGACCGTCATCCATTGGCTCGGCGCACACACTCATTCGCTTCCACGTCGCCAGCTTCGGGGTGGTCCGTCGGGGGGCGGCCTTGGGGGGCTTGAGGCGCTTCGTCGACAGCGTCCCGTCAGCCGTCATCAGGAAGTAACGCGTCGCGCCTTTCTCGCAAACGACATCCTCCAGCGACCGGCCGACAAAGGTCGGGCCGAACACCAGCGTTTCGTCCACCCACCAGGTCTGCATGGCCAGATCGGTGTTGATGAAGACAACGACGATGTCCTCGTGCTGCTGGACGACGATCTCGTCGTCGTCAGGGATCATCGCCGACAGCACACAACCTTCGAGGCTAACCTCGGCGGCGAAGCCCGCCGGGCCGTGCAGGACCAGGATCTTCTCGGCGAAGAACCCCAGCGGCATGCAGTTGGCGTAGTCCAACGTAACCGTATGGGTCAGGGCCAGGTCCACCGGAATCGCCACGGCGCCAAACGGTTCCAGAGACACCGTCAACATCTTCTCGCCGCCGGGCAGGGAGACCGTGGCCTGGTCGACATCGTCTTGCCCGTTGTTGGTGATCACGGCCCATCGGCCCATGGCACCGATGAGATTGCGGCTGTCGGTCTGATCGTGGACCCACACGCCGGGGTCTTCCATGAAGGCGGGCGCCAGATACGGGCCCATGTGATTGGCCAACATGTTGACCAGTCGGGTCAGGTAGTACTTGTCGGTGAGGCCGCCGCCTTCAGCCAGGGGGGCGTCGTAGTCGTAGCTGGTGGTCTGGAAGCTGGCCGGGCCTTCAATCAGGTGGCTACCCCAGAAGGCGAAGTTGGTTCCCCCATGGAACATGAAGTAATTGAACTGGGCGCCGCTTCCGACGATTTCCAGGGCGCGGCGTGCGACTTCGCGGTCGTCTTTCGTTGCGTGGTGCTCGGCGCCCCAGTAGTCGAACCATCCGGGCCAGAACTCCGGCACCAGCAGCGGCGCCCCGGGCTGGCGGTAGTGGACCTTCTTGAGCAATCGATCCGCGGCGTCCCACGAGTTAATGCATTCGATTCGGCCATCCAACTCGGGGCCTTCGAACATGTTGCAGGTGATGATGGGGATATCGAAACCGGCTCGGCCAAGGAGTTGGCTAATGAATTCCACATACGCCCGCGAATCGGGCGTATCGCCGACCATGTACTCATTCTCATTCTGGACGAGAATGATGTTCCCCCCGCGCGTAACCTGATGGTCGGCCAAGCGGGGCAGCACCTGCTTGAAGTATTTGTCGAAGTAGTGACTGAAGGCGGCGTTGTTGGTCCGATAGGCCATGCCGCTCTTGGTGGTCAGCCAGCTGGGCAGGCCGCCGAAATCCCACTCCGCACAGATGTAAGGCCCGGGGCGAAGGATAACATAGAGATCCAGTTCCGCGGCCAACCGAACAAATTCGACCACATCATGATCGCCTTCGAGACTCCACTGACCTTCGACCGGCTCGTGGAAGTTCCAGGCGACGTAAGTGGTGATACAGTTGAGGCCGGCCCGTTTGGCTTTGAGAAGGCGGTCTCGCCATAGGCCCGAGGGGACTCGAAAGTAGTGTATCGAGCCGCTGACGAGCCAGATCCGCTGCCCGTCGATCAAGAGGCTGTTGTCATCGTAGGTTACTGTGGGCATAGGCGAGCCCCTTATCCGACTGCCCAACGCCGAGATGCGATCGTAGGCCCATTTGCTGCAAATGAGTGTAGTTAGGCCGATGGGCCATGCAACAAAAAACCGGGGCTAGGCTCGGGCTCATCCCACGCCCGACGGGCCAGGCCTGACAGGCCAGGCGGCTCTGGCCGAGGGGAGGTGACTCCGTAACGTCATGTCATCACTTAGGATATGGCGTGCCACCTCGGCAAGTAGGTCGGGGACTGGCTGGCAGGGCCATCTGCGGGAATTCTGGGGACTCATTTGGCATTTAGTCCATATTGGAAAAAGCATTACGTTCCGGGGGGACCAAGATGGCTCTCCCAAAAAATTGCCCGAGGATTTTGAGGTCATTAGCGGGCGTAAATGCCGATTCTGACAACACGGCTATCTTTGTCGAGAAACGAACTACCCGCGGCCCCAAAGCGTTATGCCATAAGTATTGAGACGGTGTTATCGGCGCCGGCTGCCGCGGCGACCAGTGTGTGCTTGACAGGTCGTCAACCAACGACCTACTATCAACTTGAGTTCATTAACTCCTAAGATCACCAGAGGAAACGGTCCCATGGCGAACAAGGAAGGTCTCTGGGCGTGTGGGGTGTGCTTGGCGCTCCTGGCAACGACGGCCCTGGCCGAGCCACCGGCCCTAATCGGCCCCAGCGGCGAGGCGCCTGATGAATCCGCGATCGAACAGCGTGTGGCCTACTGGATCACCACGATCGGCACGGCCGAGAGCTCCGAGCAGATCGTCGACGCGCAGGAACAACTGGCGCGCGACTACGACGTGCTGACCCAGCCCCAGAATCGTTACAAGTACGCCTCGGAAGTCGCCAGCGGCGCCCTGCGTTTGCTGGGCGAGCCAGACGCCTCTGACCCCCTCCGAGTCAATCGGGAACTCAACATCGCCATGGCTGTTGCAGCCATGGACCAGGTCAGCATTCAACGAGCCCTGCGCGTGTTGGTAGCCCACCCCAATGAGGGGGTGCGGTTTTGGGGGTGGAAGGGCTATGGCAAGTCTCTGGCGGTCCTCTTGGCCCAAGGTGGCGAGTCGGCCCAGGCCGTATTCCAGGACGTTCAGGAGCACGCCGCCAACGAAACCGTCCCGTTGGTGTGGTCGGCGATCTTTGACATGTTCAATTTGCCGGTGTCCTTGCCGGACACGGTCTCGGCCGACGTGTGGGACGCCGCTGCCGCCAAGTTCTTGGCAGCTCTTTTTCAGCAATGGGACCCCCTATGTGGCCATGTCCAGGCCGGTGATGAGGCCTCGATTCACACGGCTGGCAAGGGCGTGGCGGCCCTGGCGCGCCTCAGCCGATTTGACTCCAACGGCCCGGCAACCACCAAGGCGATGCAGTCTCTGGTCAACATGATGTGGGCGGCCTACAAAGCCTACGACCAGGAAGAGGAAGACGACCCCAACGTCGATGTCGCCGCGGCCGTCATCGTCGCGTGCGAACAATCGCTGAAGGGCTTGTCCGGTATCAGCGAAGAACCGGTCAAGAACGCCCTGACCAAGACCAGTTTCAAGGTGGGGGACCAACCCGTCCGACTCAAGAGCAAAGCCCAGCGGAGCCCGTTCGTTGGCGATGCGGTCCTGACGTGGATATCGAAGCTCGAGGAGCGCGGCGTGGTCAAACCCGGCCCGAAGCCCTCCGGGGAGGAAGCAGAGACCGACTCGGCCCCCACCGAAACGGAAACCGACGACGCCGACGGTTGATTTCCGGTCGTGTCTGCTCAACGATGGCGACGTGAGATGGGTCTGCGTCACATCGGTGATTGTCACTATCGGGGCTGGGCTGGCGCCGTTGCTGCTGCCGGTGGCCCCCTCTGAACCAACCCAGCGTCCTCTCGTCATCGGCCGCTCTCCCAACGGGGATCCGATCGGCCGAACCGATCCGGTCGTGCGTTACGAAAGCTACGGCGCGCCGATCCGGTCCATTGACCCCGCCACCTGCAACGACCGCCTGTCCGCGGGAATTGTTCAGGGCTTCATCTATGAAGGTCTTTACGGGTATGACATTCGAGGCGGGACGAACCGCATCGTACCGGTGTTGGCGGCTGACCTTCCTGAGGTCTCGCCTGACGGGTTGGTTTACACCATCCGCGTTCGGTCGAACGTTCATTACGCCCCCAACCCATATGCTTCGGCGTCGATGACCTCGGCCGGGCCAGAACGCGATCGGTCCGGGCCCAGGACTTCGTGCTAGCTTTCAAGCGATGCGCCGATGCAGCTGTCGGAGGGGGACTCAGTTGGGCCCTGATCGCCGGGCGCATCGAGGGACTGGATGACTTCCGTCGGCAGACGCAACAGGACCCAGGGACAGACCTGTCCCGGTACGACCAGCCCGTCGTCGGCCTGACGGCTCGGGACCATCAGACGCTGCGAATCGTTCTGGCCGAGCCGGTTCCGCAGTTCGGCTACGTGCTGGCGATGATCAACTACGCCCCCATCCCACGTGAAGCGATCGAGTACCACCTGGCGACCGAAGCCGAGGGCCCTGGCCGGCGGCGCCCGGCCCGACCAAGCGATCGACTCACGGAGTTCACCGCCGCCGACATGCTGCCCACGACAGGGCCCTATGTTCTCCGGGCCTTTCAGCGAAAGAGACGCATCCTGTTGCAGCGCAACGCCCTCTACCGCACCGAAGGCGAGCCCAACAGTGCGTCGACCCAAACCGCAAGTTCTCAGCCTGACGTGATTCAGTTTGAATACGCGCCGGAAGCCTGCTCCGCCTGGATGCGTTTTGTGCACGGTCAAACCGATACCGCCGGCATCCCGCGGGAGATCTTCGAGACGGTCATCGGTCCCCAAGGCCACACCATTGATTCCCTGTCTGGGGATCGCGTCACGCTGATCGCCTACGAGAGCCCGGCCGTCTATTGGCTGGCCTTCAATATGGACGATCCCGTCCTCCTGGCCAGTCCCTCCTTGCGGCGGGCCCTTTGCCTGGGCGTCGATGTCGATAGCTGGATTCGCGTGCTCCACAACGGTCGGGGTGTTCGGGCCGACAATATCATTCCGGCCGAGTTGGCCGGCCACGCCGAAGCCGGCCACGGCCCCTACTACCGATTGGACCGGGCCGAAGCGAGGCGGCAGTTAGACCTGGCCCGGAAAGAACTGGCCGAGGCCGGCCTGCTTGATGACAACCACATACCGGCCCTGCGGGTTGAGCTCGGCGCCACCGGTGAGCGCGGCCGACAGCGAGGCGCCTTCATCACGCAACAGTTCGCCAAGCTCGGTCTGCGAGTCGCCGTACGCCTCAGCGATCGACCGACGCTTCAACAGCGCGTCCGGGCCGGGCAGACCCAGATTCACGCCGCCGGCTGGCATGCCGTCTATCCGGACGCCGAAGCGTTCTTGCGTCTGTTTGCCAGCAAGAACATCGAGAATGGCGCAAACGTAACGCGATATCGCAATGATGAATACGACGCGCTCTACGGGGCCGCCCGCCTGATGGACGATAGCCCTGAGCGCACGGGACTCTACGCTCAGATGGCCCGCTTGATCGCTCGCGACTGTCCGGTGCTACTGCTGAGCCAGCCCCGCTCCTATGTCCTCGCCCACGAGTGGGTCGACAATATTCGCCCTCACCCCTTTGACCCCCGAGCCGGCGTGCTGCGACGTATCAACGCAGCCCTGCGGCGGCAACTAAGAGGGCCGTCCCGATGAGCCCCCTGCTCGCCTTCATCGTCCGACGGCTAGGCCAGGCCATCCTGACCGTATTCGGCGTGATGTTGCTGACGTTCCTGCTGTTTCGGGTCATCGCCGGGGATGTCACCGCGCAGTACGTGGGGCAATACGCTTCTGACACCCAACGCGACACGTGGCGGCGCCGGCACGGCCTGGATCGGCCGGTCCTGATCAACACGGGCGCATCGGTCTTCGAGGCTGACTTCTGGGACAGCCAGTTTGTTGACCATCTGGGCAACTGTGTCACACTCCGGTCTCGCAGTTACCAGACGCATGAGCGACTCCGCGACATCGTTGCGGAGCGGGCGCCGTATTCCCTGGCAATTGCCGTGCCGGCTTTGGCCATCGGGTGGCTGCTGGCTATGCTCATCAGTTGCCTGGCCGTCTACCACCGCAACACCTGGGTCGACCGCGTGATCGTTGTGGTCAGCGTGCTCGGAATGTGCGTACCGTTCCTGGGCTACATGATCGTGGGCCAATGGGTCATGTTCCGTCTGGCTCCGGCCGCGGCGTGGGGAGTGAGCCATCGCGGCAACCTGTACGTTCCTATTGCCATCGCCGTTGCGGCCGGGCTGGGGTGGTCGGTGCGTTTCTATCGAACCGTCATTGGCGAACAGATCGACCAGCCCTATGTCCGAACGGCTCGAGCCAAAGGCGCATCCCGCTGGCGCGTGCTGCTGGGGCACGTCCTGCCCAACTGCATGCTGCCGGTGGTGACCAGCCTGGCCGGGGCGCTGCCCTACCTGATCATGGGCAATCTGCTGTTGGAGCGGTTCTTCGGCATTCCCGGGCTCGGAGAGCTGTTGCTCAGTAGTTGGATCGACCGGGACATACCGGTCATGACCGGCCTGACGTTCCTGACGGCCGTCATCTACGTCTTGAGCTTCCTGATGGCCGACGTGCTCTACGCAGCCGTCGACCCGCGTGTGCGACTTCGATAATCCATGCGAACGACCGTCGACATTCTGTCAGCCGATCCGACGCCCTCGCCGCTCGATCGCGGCCAAGGCGCGATAGGCGCCTCCGGGCCGTGGCGGGACGCGTGGCGACGGCTGAGGCGATCTCCGACAGCGATGATTTCGGCCGGCGTTATCGGCCTGTACATCCTGGTGGCGTTGCTGGCGCCGCTGATGCTGCCCGATGAGCGGGCGGCCTATGACTACGACCAGATCAATCAGCCGCCGTCGTGGCGACACCTGCTGGGCACGGACGAGTTTGGCCGGTCGGTGCTGATCAAGACCATGCTGGCGGCCCGGGTGTCCTTGGGCGTTGCCTTCGGCGCCAACCTGATCGCCGTGCCTCTCGGGGTCGCACTGGGCTTGGCGGCCGGTTATGCGGGGCGCTGGGCCGACGACGGGATCGTCTGGGCCTACACCACCGTCGCAGCCATTCCCGGCATCTTGCGCGTGGTGGCACTGAAGTTCGCGTTCCTGGATCGTGTGCTGTGGGCGGGGACGCCGCTGGAGATCGACTTGAGCGGCATGGCCGGGCTGGTGCTGGCCCTGGGGTTGATGACCTGGGTGCGAACGTGCCGGTTGGTCCGCGCCGAGACGATCAAGGTCCGAGAAACGGACTTCGTACTGGCGGCCCGGGCGGTCGGTCGAGGCCGACTGGCCATTATGGCCCGCCACGTTCTGCCCAACGTCATGCACATTGCCGTGATCACCTTCTCCCTGGGCTTTGTCGGCGCGATTCTGGCCGAGGTGACCCTCAGCTACCTGGGCCTTGGCGTAGGGGTCGATACGCCCAGCTGGGGAACCATGATCAGCGCCTCGCGAATGGAGCTTGTCGCCGGCCGTTGGTGGCAACTCGCCGGGGCCCTATCGGCCATGTTCATCTTGGTGCTGTCTGTCCATGTCTTCGGCGACCGTCTCCGTGACGCGCTGAGCCCCGCCGCGAGGAACAGCCGATGACCGACCCCATGTCATTACTCCGCATCAGAGGGTTGCGAACGTGCTATCGAGCCGGCGGGCGCCGAGACTGGGCCGTGGACGGGCTCGACCTGGCCATCGGCTCGGGGAAGACCGTGGCCATGGTCGGCGAGAGCGGGTCCGGCAAGACCACGGTCGCTCATTCCGTATTGCGCCTTCTTGAGCCACCGCAGGCGGAGGTAGCCGAGGGCCTCATTGAATTCGTTGGAATGAATCTGCGCGCCCTGGACGAGCACCAAATGCGTCGGATCCGTGGCGCTGAGATCGGCATGGTTTTTCAACAGCCCGCCGACGCTCTCAATCCCGTACTCACCTGTGGCCGACAGATCGTCGAAAGCCTCGAGCTGCACCCCCGCGCGGGCGGCAACAGCAAACGGGCCGCGGCGCTGGAGATGCTGCGAAGAGTCGGCATCGACTCTCCCGCCGGCTGCTTCGACCGATACCCCCACCAGCTTTCCGGCGGCCAATGCCAGCGGGTGATGCTCGCGATGGCCCTGATCGGTCAGCCACAGTTGCTGATTGCCGACGAACCGACCGCCTCGCTCGATGCGGCCACGGAAGGGCAGGTCCTTGAGCTACTCAAGACGCTACAGGCCGCAGACAACCTCAGCATTCTGCTGATCTCCCAGGACCTGTCGATGGTGGCAAGGATCGCCCACACCGTCGCCGTGATGTACCTCGGGCGCCTGGTGGAACTGGCGCCAACGGCCAATGTCTTCGACCGTCCCTTGCACCCTTACACCCAGGGATTGCAGGCTTCAGCGCCCCGTTGGGACGGACTCCCACTCACCTGACGGCCATTCCCGGCGCCGCGCCGGGCCTGGCCGCAATCCCCACTGGCTGTCCGTTCCACCCGCGTTGCGCTCTGGGCCGCGATCGACCGCAATGCCGACAAGACCGTCCTGAACTACGAGAAGTCGCCCTCGGCCGTTGGTGCGCGTGCTGGACCTGCCCCGGCTATAGCGCCGCTGTCGCTGCCGACCCCGGCGACCGAAGGCCGGGGCAATCCGAAAGCCATACCTGCTGATGCCCCCGACGAACAATACCATCCTGGACGCCTCGGACCTGACGGTCCGCTATCCCACACGCTGGGGCCTCGGCAAACGGGCCGCCGCGGCGGTCGAGGGCGTTAGTTTCTCTATCCGACCAGGCCAAACGCTCGGGCTCATCGGGGAGAGCGGCTCGGGCAAGACCACCATTGGCCGTGCAGCGTTGCGCCTCGTGCCGGGCGCTACGGTCCAGGGCCAAGTCATCTTCGCCGGTCAGGACCTGCTGGCCGCCTCACCGCGCCAACTGAGGTCGCTGAGGCGGCGGATGCAAATCATCTTCCAGGACGCCGGCAAGAGCCTCAACCCTCGCCTGACGACCCGAAATGCCATCGAAGAGCCCCTCATCACATATCGTCTTGTTGCTCGGCGCCAACGACCCACGCGCGTGGGCCAACTACTGGAACGCGTGGGGTTGCCGGCCTCGTTCGCCGCGCGGTATCCCCACGAGCTATCCGGCGGCCAGCAGCAGCGTGTGGCGATTGCCCGGGCCCTAGCCACCCAGCCGGATCTGATTGTGTGCGACGAACCGGCCAGCGCGCTGGATGTCTCTGTTCAGGCCCAGATCCTGGACCTCCTGAAGGATCTGCAGGCCGACCTGGGTCTCAGCTATCTGTTCATCTCCCACGACCTGGCGGTCATCAATCACATGGCCGACCGGACGGCCGTCCTGTTTCGGGGACGGTTGGTCGAAGCCGGGCCGACGGCCGACCTGCTCAACGGCGAGGCTGCGCACCCCTATACACAGATGCTCCTGGCGTGCGCGTTACGACAGTCGAATGGCCCCGTGGACAGGCCCTGGCCCGAAGAGGACAAACCGACCGGGTGCGCTTTCCATCGGCAATGCCCACACACGCGGGCCGCCGCGGCCACGCATCCACCCCAACAACGCGAGACGGTTGTCACCTTGCGGGGATCCTTCGATGTGGTCCATCGATGTGCACGGGAGCAACCGCACCTGGCGGCCCAGCCCGGCCGGCCGGGGCATCTTCACGCGTGCCTGCTCCGCCAGGCGCCAACAGACGCCTAGAGCTCGGTGGCCTTGAGGTCCGTCTGTCGGGCGGCTTGCGCGTCGAGAATGATCGTCAACTGCCCATCAGTGGGCGATACTCGGGCGGCGGGGACCTCGGCCCGTTGCTGAGGATCATCGCTCAAGAGCCCCACCACGGCCTCGGCCTTGTCGTCCCCCGTCACCAGCAGGATGACGTGCCGGGCGGCGTTGATCAGCGGGAAGGTAAAGGTCATGCGGTGTCGGCCCAGAATGGGCACGTGTTGGCTGACGATGAGGCGTTCGGTTTCATCGACCGCTTCGGTGCGTGGGAACAGGCTGGCGGTGTGGCCGTCGCCCCCCATGCCCAGGAG
Source organism: uncultured Planctomycetaceae bacterium (assembly GCA_964428895.1). GTDB lineage: Bacteria > Planctomycetota > Phycisphaerae > SM23-33 > SM23-33 > HyVt-337. The sequence goes on along the minus strand of CAYRZU010000011.1, from coordinate 36,109 downwards.
GATCAGGTCGAACCGCGGCGGGCCGTCTCCCTCGCCGGGAACGAGACTGCGCACGGTCTGCTCGTATTCCCCGGCGGCCGTTTCCAGATCCTCGGCGTCGGCCGGCATGGGGTGAACGCGATCGGGCGAAATCGGCACGTGGTCAAGCAGCGCTCGCTGGGCCATGTGGTAGTTACTTTCGATGTGGTCGTGGGGCACGTCACGCTCGTCGCCGAAGAACACCTCCGCCTCTTGCCACGGCACGTCGGCGTCGAAGACATGAGCGGCCAGTTCCTGGTAGAGCGCCCGCGGCGTTGTCCCGCCGGCCAGGGCCACCGAGCAATGGCCATGATCCCGGACCGCCTCGTTGACCACCCGCTTGAACAATCGGGCGACGGTCGTGGTCGCCTGCTCCGCCGTCGCCAACACCCGAACGTCCGCTGCTGGTTTTTTCAATGCCATCATGGGCCCCTTTCGTCTAGGGCATGTCATACCAACTTGCGTAAGGATCGCCAAGTAGCGTATTGGCCTGTTCCGGCCCCCAACTGCCTCCCTCGTAGGTCTCCAGCGGCGGCTGTCCCGTCACCTGCCACCCGGCCCGGATGCTGTCGATGACCCGCCAGGCGGCTTCGACCTCGTCGCTACGGATGAACAGCGTTGGGTTGCCCGCGATCGCGTCGAGCAGCAAGTACTCGTAGGCCTCCGGCGAGGCCGATTCGAACGTCGACCCGTAGCTGAAGTCCATTCGGACCGGCCGAAACAGCATCCGCATGCCGGGGACCTTTGCGTCGCAGACCAACGTGATTCGCTCGTCAGGGGCCATGCGGATCACGAGCCGATTGGCCCCACGCATGGCGCAATCGGCATCTTCGAATAGCTTCAGTGGCTCGCGTTTGAACACGAACGTCACCTGCGTGACCTTCTCGGCCAATCGCTTGCCCGTGCGAACGACAAAAGGTACGTCCGACCACCGCCACGTTCCAACGTTCAATCGCAGAGCCGCAAATGTCTCCACCGAAGAATCCGCCGCCACCCCCTGCTCTTGACGGTACGCCGGGTGATCTTCGTCGCCGAGGTATTGGCCGCGAGCGGTGTGGGTGGCCACCTCGTCCGGCGTCAGGAGCGAGAGCGCCCGCAAGACCTTGACCTTCTCATCGCGAATGCTCTCGGGATCTTGGTGGGCGGGCGGCTCCATCGCGGTCAGAGCCAACACCTGCAACAGGTGGTTCTGGACCATGTCCCGCAGGGCGCCGGCCGTCTCGTAGTAGGGCCCGCGACGGCCCTCCATGCCTACCGGCTCGGCGGCGGTAATCTGGACGTGGTCCACGTACTGCCGATTCAACAGGGGATCGAAAATGGCGTTGGCGAACCGAAGGACCAGAATGTTCTGAACCGTCTCTTTGCCCAGGTAATGGTCGATCCGAAAGACCTGCGATTCGGAGAAGCCTTCGGCGATCTGCTCGTTGAGGCAACGGGCGCTGGGCAGGTCCGAACCGAAGGGCTTTTCCAGAACGATGCGGACGAACCCATCGGGGTGGGTGGGCCGATTCAAGCCGGCCGAAGCCAAGTTGCCCGCGGCCACGCCGAAATGGGCCGGGAGGGTCGCCAGGTAGTACAGGCGACTGCCGCCGGTATCGGTCTGGGTGTCCAATTCCGCCAGCCGGTCGGCGAGTGATCGGTACTCTTCGGCGGCGTCGACGTGGGTCACGTGGTAGTGCCACCGCTTAAGGAAAGCGGCCAACAACGCCTCGTCAACAGGCTCGGCCGAATGAGATCGAATGGCCTCGGCCATCTCCTCGCGGAATTCATGATCGGTCTTCTCACGCCGGGCGACCCCGAGAACGGCCATGGTCTCCGCCAGCAAGTCGCGCCGCGCCAGGTTGTAAAGGGCCGGCGCAATCTTCCGGGCCGCCAGATCGCCGGTCGCCCCGAATAGCACAAACACACACGGCGGCGCCGGTTTCAGGCCGGTGCCGAAAGTTGGAATTGCACTTGGCGACATGGGGACCGTAATTCCTCGAAGCAACAGTCGTTGTTGGATCATTCTAGTCATGCCAACCGGCCGCAGCCAGGAGGATATCAACTCAGCGATGCGACGCCCGCCGACCCGACCGGCGCCGGGAGCGCCTCGTGAACGGCTAGAGCAAACAGTATAGTTGGCGTAACGGCCCGGGGTCTGTATCATCGTCCCGGCTCGGCGGCGGCCCGCGGCCCAGCCGAGATTCGCACGAATACCATGCCGCAAGACGATCCCATCATCCGATTGATCAACGTCCATAAGACCTTTGACGGCCTTCCGGTCTTGCGCGGCGTGGACCTTCAGATCGCTCGCGGACAGACCACGGTCGTGATCGGCCCGTCCGGCTGCGGCAAGAGTGTCCTGTTGAAACACGTGGTGGGGCTGCTCAAGCCCGATCGAGGACAAGTGTTCTTCCGCCGCCACGAGATATCGGCTTTGCCCGAGAACGGGCTGGTCCGCGTCCGACGGCGGATGGGGTTCCTGTTCCAGGGAGGCGCCCTGTTTGACTCCATGACGGTCAAGGAAAACATCACCTTTCCTCTGATCGAACACGACGTGGGCACACCCCAGCAGCGTGAGCAGAGATGCCACGAAGTGCTCTCCCTGGTGGGCCTCGACGGCCTGCAGGGCCGCTTCCCCGAAGAGCTCTCCGGGGGCCAACGAAAGCGCGTGGCCCTGGCCCGGGCGGTCGCCTTGGGGCCGGAACTGATTCTTTACGACGAACCAACGACCGGGCTGGACCCCATTCGGGCCGACCTGATTAACGAACTGATCATCAGGCTTCAGCAGACACTCGGAACGACCGCCCTGGTCGTCACACATGACATGGCGTCGGCCCGGAAGGTCGGGGACCGTATCGTCATGCTGCACGAGGGTCAGTTGATTGCCGACAGCACGCCTGAAGAGCTGGACCGCATCGATAACGACATCGTGGCACGATTTATCAACGGTCAAGCCAGCCCCGAGGAACTGGCCGAACTGCAGAACGGACAGTTCTCCAGCATCGCCGAGGGACCGGCCCTAGGGAGACGCCCATGAAGACCGAACAATTCCGAAATATCATGGTGGGCCTGACGGTCCTGGGAGCGTTGGCCGGAATCGCCATTATGATTCTGCTGTTCGCCAGCCTGCCCGGCGGGTTCAAAGGCGGCTATGAGGTCGACATCCTCATCGACAGCACCGGCGGCGCCAAAGACGGCGATAACGTGCATATTCAAGGCATGCGCGTCGGCTACATCAGCAACATCCGTTTCCGTGATCAGAGCGACCCTAGCCAGGGCATCAAGATGACGGCCCGGGTCAAGCACGGAATCTCCCTGCCGCCGGACGCGGTCTGTTACGTCACGCCAAATTTCTTTGGGTCGTCCTGGGTTGAACTGAGGCAGGGGGACCCGAAGGATCTGGCAGGCCGGCCGAAACTGGACGCCGACGAGATCTACGGCACGATCAAGGAATCCGGCATCGTGGCCGAAGTCCGTCCGCTTTTGCGCAACCTGACCGACGCCGCCGAGGCCTTGGTGGAAATGGTCGGCCCGGCAGGCGCCGGGGACTTACCCCCCACCGAAGCCGGCCTCCGGGGCGCAATCGTTCGGCTCAATCGCACCCTCGACGAGTTTCACAGTTTCGCGGTCGAGGCCCGCCAGTCCGTCGGCGAAATCACCGAAACCGCCACGGACACCGGCGAGCACATCAATATCCTGGCCGATCGAATGGTCGATTCGGCCGACCGCCTGTCGCAACTGATGACGACCTTGAACCGAATCAGCGCGAAGATCGAAGCCGGCGAAGGCACGGCCGGGCGATTGATTACCGACGACCGACTCTATCGGGAATTGGTGGATACGGCTGAGCAAATGGCGGATCTCATGGCGGAGATCCGCGAACTGGTTAAGCAATGGAAGGAAGACGGCGTGCGCATCGGCCTCGAATAGAGGCGGCCACGCACGGATGCCCCGACCTGACGTCCAACGGAACGAACCAACACGGAAGGACATACCCATGCGCATACCTACCTTCATCCTCCTGGCCGTCTTGACGGTCGCCGGTTGTGATCCCGACGGCGGCTGGAACGACCCACAGGCCGACACGCCCATCACGCCGGCCCGGCCCGCCAACGCCGGCGCCACCGAAGACCACAGCGCCGTTATGGCTACCGTGAACGGCCATCCCATCTACATGGATGCGCTTCACACCATCCTGGTGGCCAACTTCGGTCTGCCCACCGCCCAGCACCTGATCATGAACGAGGTCGTCGCCCAACACGCCGAGAACGAAGGCATCGCCGCCACGGAAGAGGACATTCAACTCGAGAGCAACCAGGCCATGGCGCGCCTGGCCCCCGAAGGCTTCGACGACGACGCCCAGCGTCAGCAACTGCTTGACCGCCTCCTGGCTGAGCGGGGGCTCTCCCGCGCACAGTGGATGGAGGGCATGGAACGCCAGGTCCTGCTTCGAAAAATGGCCGCCGATCAGGTCAACGTGACCGACGACGATCTGAAGGATGAATACGAGCGGCAATACGGGCGCCGCGTGCAGGTCCGACACATCGAGTTGGTGTCCCTGGCCGCGGCCCAGCAGGTGCAGATGCGGCTCGAGGACGGCGATGAGTTCGTGAATCTGGTCCGGTCCTTCTCGGAGAACCCCTCCAAGCAGAATGATGGGCTCCTGCCCCCCATCAGCTACAAATCCGTCGACGTACCCCCCGCTATCCGCCAGGCCGCCGTCGTACTCACCGATGTCGGTGAAGTCAGCCAACCCATCCAAGTGGGCACGCACTATCACTTGCTGCAGTTGGTGAAGGTCTTCCCCTCTGAAGAGGCCGAATTCGATCTGGTCAAGGATCAACTGCGAGAGGCCGTCCGGGAAGCTCAGGTTCAGCGCCTACGCCAGGTCATCTTCCGCGACATCGTACGCAACGCCGATATTGAATTCGCCGACCCCATCCTTCGGAAACAAGCGGCCGCCAGACAGGCCCAGCCGTAGCCAACGCAGTCGGGCGTGGATTCCCCGACGGGCGGGAACTATCATCCGACTATGCTCCTGCGCCGACATGGTGACTTTCCGGGCGGCATCGACTTGCCGGACGAAAAGCGAGAGACGATTGACAATCCGATCCGGCTGTGTCACCTGCCGGAGCGATTGCACGTCCCGCTCGGGTACGGGCGTCACCCCGCGGCCAGCCCGGTGGTCCGCCAAGGACAGCGCGTACCGGCGGGCCATCTCTTGGCCGTCGGAGAAGGCAGCGGCCTGGACATTTTCGCCCCCGTCGGAGGGGTGGTTACGTCCCTGACGGACACCGCCGACGTCGCCGGGGCCGGTGAGTTCACCACCGTCCCGGCCATCGAACTGAGTGACCTCGAACCGGCGCCCGACCTGCCCCGTTCGGATGACGATCGCGCCTTGGCCCTCCAACCGGATGAACTACGCACCCGGTTGATGGACGGGCAGATCCCCCTGTTTCGTCGACCGGTGGCCCCGTTGGACGCATGGGTCGACCGGGCCCACCGCGGCAACTGCCAACTGCTTGTCGCCAATGTCATGGAGGATCAGCCCTATGTGACCTCCGCACACCGAACACTGGCCGAGAACGGCCGCGACGTGATCCTGGGTCTGGCCTTGCTAGGCCGAGCCATTGAAGTCGACCAGATGGTCCTGGCTGTTGACCATCGGCGAACCGACGCCTATCGACACGTGGAACCCGTAGCCGAACGGTACGGGGTTCAACTGGTCTCGCTGCCTCATAAGTACCCCACCGGCGCCGACGTAATCCTCCTGAAGATCCTCACCGGCGTGGAAGCGCCCCCCGAAGGCAGTTGCCTGGACGTCGGAGCCGGTCTGGTCGACGCCAATACCTGCCTGGCGGTGTGCCGCTGGCTCCGCCACGGACACCGCACCACCGCACGGGCCGTCACCATTGCCGGAGCGCAGATCGTTACGGCCAACAACTACCTGGTGCCGTTCGGCATGCGATGCAGCGAACTGGCGGCCTTGTCAAGCCCCTCGCTGGTCCACGGCGGCGCCATGACCGGGCTATCCTGCACGCCCCATGCGGTGGTCACGCCCGCCACCGAGGCCGTTCTGGGCCTCGGGGTCACCGAACTGCTGAGCCCCCGGGCCTGCATCCGATGTGGGTGGTGCACCGATCACTGCCCGGCCCGGCTGAATGTTGCCGCCCTCAATGACGCATTCGAATTGGTGGACTTGGTCTCGGCCCGTCGTCATGCCGCCGAGGCGTGTGTGGGCTGCGGCGTGTGCGGATATGTCTGCCCAGCGCGGCTGCCGTTGGCCGAACGAGTCAAGGCCCTGCGAAGAGCGGTTCTGCAGATGGCGGCGGATCGGGTGGGCGTCGCCCCCGCCGAACGGCCCGGCGGCGCCGCGAAGGGAGGGCTCGAGCCGTGACCGCTGAACCCACCCCCTCTCACGTGATTGAGGATCCGGGCTTCTATCATCGCCTGCCGGCTCCTCGGGCGCCGTTCGTCCGGGCGCCCGAAGCCACCCGGACCATCTTCTTAGCCACCATCTACGCCGCCTGTGTGCCGCTTCTCATGGGAACATGCTTCTTCGGGTGGCGAGCGGCCTATGTGGCGGCGTTGTCGGTCGGCAGTTGCGTGGTGATCGAATGGATGTACTACCGCATCACTCGGACCCCGGCGTTGCTGGGCCGAACCCATGCGGTCCTGACGGGCCTCTTGCTGGCGCTGACACTGCCTCCGTTCGCCCCGTGGTACGCGGTGATTATCGGCGCCGTCTTCGCCATTGTCGTAGGCAAGGGCATCTTCGGCGGGGTAGGCCATTTCGTATGGCACCCCGCCCTGATCGGTCGGGTCGCCATTGCGGTCATGCTGCCCTTGCTGGCCCGAGGTCCCGCCGATGCTCACCCGAACGCCTGGCCCATCCTGAGTCAGCACAAAGTCTTCATCGGCGACCTCAGCCGCTATCGATACGTGGATGAGTTCCGCGAGTGGCGCGGGCGCGCCGCGCCGATTCGCGTCGATGCCTTTCTCGTGACGCGTCCGGAGACAACCCTCGCGGCCCTGACACGCGGCAAAGCCCAGTTTACGGCCATCGCCCGCAGTCAAGTCGGCGCGCCGCATCCGCAGAAAGTGGCGCTGATGGACATGCCGTCTCTGCCGAACGCGCTGACCGGCGCAATCCCGGGAGCCATCGGGGAGACCTCGGCCGTCTTGATTGTCATTGCAGGCCTATACCTGGTCTACCGCAATTTCGTCCGATGGCAGTTGCCGGCCGCCATCGTCCTCTCGGCAGCGATAACCGCCGCCGTTGCGCCGGTGCAGCTAATGGGCTTGCGCCCCTATTCCGCTTGGTGGCCGGTCGTGCTGGAAGGGCTGGATGCGGGCATCATCTACGTCGCCTATCAGGTGGGGACCGGTGGGCTGATGCTGACGGCGTTCTTCCTGGCAACAGAAATGACCACGCGCCCAGCGACCCGAGACGGTCAGATCATCTTCGGCGCCGGGATCGGCATCCTGGCCATGCTGCTGCGCCTCTACACCAGCGTGCCCGTGCCCTGCTTTGTCGCCGTATTGATCATGAACTCGTTCACCCAGACTATCGACCGTGTCTGGCGGCCGCGAGTGCTCGGCCGGCCGCGCTGGCCTCTCCTGGAGCGGCTACGCTGGCGATAGCCGGCCGACCTCACGCAATCGGGCCATCGTCCTGCGGCGAGCCGGGCGGTACAATGGTGCCGTGAATACAATGCTGGTCGTCAATGAGATTTTCCGTAGCGTCCAAGGTGAGTCCTCTCGGGCGGGTTATCCGTGTGTACTGGTTCGCCTAACCGGCTGCAACCTGCGCTGCCAGTGGTGCGATACGACGCATGCTTGGCTCGAAGGTGAGCCGATGAGTATCGAGGACATTGTCCGCCGCGTGGGCGAGCTTGGCGGGCGGCGCGTCTTGGTCACCGGTGGCGAGCCGCTTTGCCAGGAAGCGACCCCGCAACTGCTGGAACGGCTCTGCGAAGCCGACTACGAGACTATGCTGGAAACCAACGGCACCCTCGACACTGCCGCTGTCGATCAGCGCGTTCGGCGAATCATCGACGTCAAGTGCCCGTCCAGCCAAGCCGCCCAGGAGACCTACTGGGCCAACCTCGACCATCTGGGCCGCACCGACGAGGTCAAGTTCGTCATCGCCGATCGGGCCGACTACGAGTTCGCCCGGCGCCTCGTCGCCGAGCACGGCCTGACGCATCGCTGCGACGTGATTCTCTCTCCGGTCTGGGACAACTTGCCGGCCAGCGAGTTGGCCGAGTGGATTCTGGCCGATGACCTGGACGTGCGGCTGGGGGTACAGTTACACAAAGTGGTCTGGCCCGACCGAGACCGCGGAGTCTGAGACGATGGAATACGAGCTGGTCAAAACGTTCTACTTCGAGGCGGCCCACTCGCTGCCCAATGTCCCCCACGGTCACAAGTGCAAGCGCGTCCACGGGCACAGCTACCGTGTGGACGTTCACGTAAGCGGCCAGCCCGACCCGCACACCGGCTGGGTGGTCGACTTCGGTGACATCAAGCGCATCGTCGGCGAAATCCTCGACGGCCAACTGGACCACCGCATGCTCAACGACGTGCCCGGCCTGGAAAACTCCACCAGCGAACGGCTCGGCCAATACCTGTGGGACCTGGTCAAACCGCAGCTCCCGGGCCTCTGCGCGATTACAGTATGGGAATCTCAGACATCCCGCTGCACGGTCCGCGGCTAACGGACCCCTTGGCAAGGAGGCCAACCCATGCGGCGAACATTACTCCTGATACTCGTGCTTCTGACAACCATCGCCCTTCCGGCCCTGACGGGCTGTCTCCCGCAAGAGACCGCCAAGTCCGGCCGCCCGCAAGTCGGCGACATGCCCGCCCCCCTGGGCATGGGGGGCGATCAGCGGAGCTCGGCCCTGGAACTGGGCATCTACGTGGTCACGTCTGAGGACAAGACGTTCTTCGATATCGCCGAGAAGGTCTACGGCAACGGAGACTTGTGGCGACCTATCGCCGAAGCCAACCCCGAAGTCCACCAAGCCCGCCTGCGCCCGGGCCAACAACTAATCATTCCCGATTCGCCCGAACAAGACAATCCGGCCGACTAGAGCTGAAGGGGGCAGATCGAGGGGAAAATCCCTTGCAAGGCGCGCCAGGCCTGCTAAAATCTTCGATTCTCACGATTTGAAAAAGACAAGGTACCTGTGCCTGGCCAAATGAGGTCGACCGACGTCTCTGGCGGGCAAGTTGGAGCGCATTTTGGCAGTCAAGCTACGGCTAAAACGAATGGGCCGGACACACCGGAGCTTCTTCCGTCTGTGTGCGATGGACACACGCACGCCGCGCGACGGCCGCGTGATCGAGGAACTCGGCTGGTACGATCCGAACACCAAAGACAACGACAAGCAATTGTCGCTGCAGCGCGAACGGATTGAATACTGGCTGGGCGTCGGCGCGCAGCCCAGCGATACCGTTCGCAATATGCTGATTAAGAACGGCATTGCGGTCAAGAAGCGCTAGCGACCGACGTTGTCGGTAGCGGAGTCCGAGGCTTGCGATGGCCCCACGCATCGACATCCTGACGCTGTTTGTCGAGATGTTCGATGGGTTTTGTTCGACCAGCATCATCGGACGAGCGGTTGATCGCGGGTTGCTGGAAATCCACCGGACCAACATTCGCGATTTCGCGAAGGATCGATACGGCTCGGTGGACGATGCACCGTTTGGCGGCGGCGTGGGCATGGTGCTGATGTGCCAGCCGATCTTCGACGCCATCGAACACGTTCGGGCCCAGGATGATCGGCCCGGCCAAGTCGTACTGCTGAGCCCGCAGGGCCGACCGTTCGACCAGGCCACGGCCCGGGAGCTTTCGAAGACGGATCGGCTGATTCTGATCGCCGGGCACTACGAGGGCTTCGACGAACGGATTCGAACGCTGGCCGACCGCGAGATCAGTGTCGGAGACTTTGTTCTCTCCGGCGGCGAAGTCGCGGCGATGGCGGTGGTCGACGCGGTGGTTCGGCTCTTGCCGGGCGCACTGGGTAAGGATGAATCGACTCACGAAGAGTCGTTTAGCGACGGGTTGCTGGAGTATCCGCAGTACACCCGGCCGCGTGAGTACAACGGCATGAGTGTGCCGGAGATTCTGGTCAACGGCGATCACAAGAAGATCGCGGATTGGCGGCTCGAACAGGCCAAGCTGCGGACCCAGCAGCGGCGGCCTGATTTGTGGCAGTCGTACATTCAACAGCATCCGGATGAAGGCGATTGACGCCTGGTCCTATGGAGATTGACGGTGAGCAAGCAGCTGATGGACAAGGCCGTTGCGGCCAGCATGAAGACGGACGTTCCCGACTTTCATATTGGGGACACCGTGAACGTATCGGTGCGAATCATCGAAGGCGACCGCGAGCGTCTTCAGGTCTTCAACGGCGTGGTCATCGCCCGCAAGGGCGGCGGCGTCAGCGAGACCTTCACGGTCCGCCGTATCGTCAACAACGAAGGCGTCGAGCGGGTCTTTCCGCTTCATAGCCCCCGCGTGGCCGGTGTGGAGGTCGTCCGTGGCGGCCGTACCCGCCGGGCGAAGCTCTATTACCTTCGCGACCGCACCGGCAAGGCCACGCGCCTCAAAGAACTGAAACGCCCGTCCAAGGCCAAGAAGTCGGACGCGTAGCGAGCGGCTCCCGATGTGGCCTTTCGGACGACGCGACGTGCCGTTGGGCCAACGCGGCGAAGCATTAGCCGCACGCCACCTCAAGCGTCAGGGGTTGAAGATTCTGGCCCGCAACTATCGGTGCCCGATCGGGGAAGTGGACCTGATTGCACTGGATCGATTCACGCGCGACGGTGGAGCCGAAACGCTGATCTTCGCCGAAGTCAAGACACGCACCTCCGACCGCTACACCGACCCTCAATCAGCGGTCACGCCCGATAAGCAGCGCCGCATTCGCAAGGTGGCTGAGTATTACGTGCAGCGGCGCGACGCCGCGGACATGAACATTCGTTTCGACGTGATCGCCATCGTCATTCGCGACGATCAGACAACCATCGACCACATCCCTGAGGCCTTTTGAGATGCCCATGAAGCTGATCGACACTCACTGCCATCTCGCACACGGTCGACTGCGGCAGCGCGTCGACGACCTACTGGCCCGGGCGACCGAGGCCGGTGTGGTCGCCTGCATCTGCGCCGCCGCCGATGTGGCCGAAACCAAGGCCGCCGTCGGGTTGGCCGAATCGTTTGCGCAGGTCTTCCACACCGCCGGCGTCCATCCCCACGACGCCAACGACGCCAACGACGAAGCCTTGCGGCAAATCGAAGACCTCGCCCGGCGCGACACGTGCGTAGCCACCGGCGAGATCGGCCTGGACTACCACTACGACTTCTCACCCCGCCCCGCTCAACAAACAGCCTTTGCCGCTCAACTCGAAATCGCCAAGCGAATCGGAAAGCCCATTGTTATCCACACCCGCGAAGCCCTCGACGACACGCTCGCCATCGTGGCCGAAGCTGACCTGGGCGATCAAACCGTGATCTTTCACTCCTTCACCGAAGGCCCTAGCAGCACGCGGCGGTTGCTCGACATCGGTGCCATCGTCAGCTTCAGCGGCATCGCCACCTTCAAGAAAGCCGGCGACCTGCGGGAATCAGCCAAGCTGTGCCCTGACGACCGTATCCTGATCGAAACCGACGCGCCCTACCTATCCCCCGAACCTGTCCGCAACACCAAGACCAACGAGCCGGCCAATGTTCAGCACGTAGCCACCTGCCTGGCCGCCGCACGGGGGGTCAGCGCCGAAGCCTTTGCCGAGCTGACCACCGCCAACGCCGTGGGCTTGTTCGGCCTGGACTTATCCGTCTAGGGAATCTACGCTTGGTACTAGGTGGACCTGCCATGAGCGCCAACGACTTCCAACAGCAGATCGACGCGTTCCAACGCGACTATGACGCGATCGTCCGAAGTGTTGCGTCCATCATCGTCGGCCATGGAGACGTGATCGATCAGACGCTCACGTGTCTGCTGTCCGGCGGGCATGCCTTGCTGGAAGGCGTGCCCGGGCTCGGCAAGACCCTGTTGGTCCGCACGCTGGCGGCGGCGTTGGACCTGAGTTTCAGCCGCATTCAGTTCACGCCCGATCTCATGCCGGCTGACATTACCGGCACGATGATCATCGAGCCCGACGCCGCCGGCGGCGCCAAGGAGTTCCGCTTCCAGCAAGGACCCATCTTCGCCAACCTGGTCCTGGCCGACGAAATCAACCGCGCCACCCCCAAGACCCAGTCGGCCGTCCTGGAAGCGATGCAGGAGCAAACCGTTTCCGTCGCGCGCACCACGCACGAGTTGCCCCAGCCCTTCATGGTGTTGGCTACCCAGAACCCATTGGAACTCGAGGGCACCTACCCCCTGCCCGAGGCCCAACTCGACCGGTTCATGCTCAAGATCTTTCTGCGCACGCCTGCCAAGGACGACCTCTCGGAGATCCTCGGCCGGACCACCACCGGAGACCTGCCGACGGTCGGACCTGTTCTCTCGGCCGACCGACTGATAGCCATGCGGCGCACGGTTCGCGACGTGCCGGTTGCCTCCCACGTTACCGACTACGTCTCTCGCGTCGTATTGGCCACACACCCGGAAGCCGACTCGCCCGAAATGGCCCGCCAATACGTCCGCTACGGCGCCTCCCCGCGCGGCGGCCAAGCCATTGTGCTGGCGGCCAAGGTCCGGGCCTTACGGGACAGCCGAGCGAATGTAGCCTTTGAAGATATCGACGCTGCCGCCGCCTCCGCCCTGCGACACCGACTCATCCTCTCCTTCGAAGGTCAAGCCGACGGAATCGATCCGGACACGATCATTCAGGACGTGCTAAAAGCCACCGTCCACTAGGCCAAGTGACCCCCTCTAGCTGAACAGCCCCTTCAGCAGCACGAAGTAGACCACCGCCCCCGCTGCCGTCAGGATTGCCGGGGGGATGATGCGGGGATAGACCTCGCGGTAGCTCGACTCGAAATACTCCAGCGTCACGATCTGGCAGATATGAATGGGGCTAAGCATCTGCCCCATGTGGCCGAACGCGTAGGCCAACATCACATAGGCCACCGGCACGCCCGACCCCGCCGCCAGCGGCAGGACGATCGGAAAGCTCGTCCCCACGAAGCCGACCGCCACGCCCAGGATCATCCCCGCCACGAACGGCAAGACCGCCACGACGACCACCACGGGCATGCCCAAGTCCTTCATCTCGTGACCCATGCTGACTCCGGCGTCGACGGCCCCCAACGCGTACATGAAGACCATGGCGCTAATGACGACCAACACCAAACGGACGACCGACCGGGTTGCGAACAGCCCTTCGATCTGCTTGAGGCCCAGCCGCCCACGCCAGGCCGTCCACGCCAACGAGATCACGATCGCCAAGATGATAACGACGTACTTCCGGACGAATTCCTGCACGGTCGAATCCAGAAACGTCATCGGCCACCGCCATAGCGCCAGCCGACATCCACCCCAAATCAGCACGATCAGCCAGATCGGCGTCATCACGCCCAGGAGCTGTCGCTTGGTCCCGCGCGGCGGGCGCGGGCCGTGGACGTGCAGGTCCGGGTGCAGCTTGCGGAAGACCCACAGCCCGCCCAGGGCCATAATCAGGCTCATCGGCAACAGCCCTGCCACGAACGTCAGTTGCCCCACTCCCAGGGCCTCGCCGGCGTGATCCATACCCAGGATCACCCCCGGGTAGAGGGGCCACCAGTACTCCCACAGGTGCCGATACCAGAAGTTGATGCTCGCCAGTTGCGCCCCGGAGACATCCACACCGGCGCTGGCTGTGGCCACCATCGGCGCCGAGAACAGCGCCCCGCCCGGCATGGGAATCAGGCCGATCATCGCCGGCATGGCGGCCATCGCCACGGCCGGACGGCGCAGGATCGCCCGCATCAGCGCCACCATCTGATCGATCCGCCCGGTCAGCCGCATCGCCTGCGACAGCGCCAGCAGCAGCGCCACGGCGATAATCAGCGCCACCGTTCGCGGCTGAACGCACCCCAGGCCCAACAGCTTCAGCGTTTCCAGCGGCCCGCGGCCGAACAGCAGGGCCACCGTGGCCGCCCCCAGGAGAATGGACACCCACACCGGCGCCTTCAGCCGCGTCAGCACCAGAATCAGGGCAAAGCCGCTCAGCACGCTCACCAGCGCGCCAACCGGCTCGACCAACTCCTGCCACTGATTCATCAGGTGATCCATAGCGGGCCTTGATACCAGGGGGCACGGGCCCTGTCAAACCGCGGGCGGCTCAGCCAAAAGCGTTTGACAGACCGGCCGCCCGCGCGTATAAGTTATCGTTTCCGCAGGCGTCTTCGTCCGCATGGAGCACGCTCATGAGTGGTTTGAGCTCAATGGGCAGTGGGTCAGCGAGGTTGCGGCCGCTGATTCTAGCTTCCGGGCGTACCTACCTGCCGCAACTTTTTGGCCGGGCCGACAGCGACGCCTCTGATCGGCCATGCGTCACCAGGCAGACTACCCGGTGGTGTAATTGGCAACACAGAAGGTTTTGGACCTTCTATTCCAGGTTCGAGTCCTGGCCGGGTAATAACGTTGTGTTCGGATCGAACGCTGTTCGGCCCTTTGACACAGGAGTGAGCACATGGACAACTTGGCGATCTTCGCAGGCGAGTCAAACCGTCCGCTGGCTGAAGCCATCGGCGAATACCTCGGTATTTCCCTGGGCAATGCCAAGATCACCCGCTTCCCCGACGGCGAAACGTTGGTGAAGCTGGAAGAAGACGTCCGCGGGCGCGACGTCTTCATCGTTCAGTCCACTTGTCAGCCCACCAATGAAACACTGATGGAGTTGCTGATCTTCATCGATTGCGCTCGCCGCGCCTCGGCCGAACGAATCACCGCGGTGATCCCCTACTACGGCTACGCTCGCCAAGACCGCAAGGACGAAGGCCGAACGCCCATCACGGCCAAGCTGGTCGCCAACCTGATCGGCACGGCCGGGGCCGACCGCGTCCTGACGCTCGACCTGCACGCCGGACAGATTCAGGGATTCTTCGATATCCCCGTGGACAACCTCTACGCCGAACCGGTTCTGAGGCGCGAGTTCAAGACCCGCAGTTGGGACAACCTCGTGGTGGTCAGCCCGGACCCGGGCAGCACGCGACGGGCAGGCATGTACGCCGCTCAGTTAGGCGCGGACTTGGCCATTGTCGACAAGCGCCGTGTCAGCGGCGACACCGTCAAGCACGGCTACCTCATCGGCGACGTCACCGACAAGACCGTCTTGATGATGGACGACATGATCACCACGGCCGGGACGATTTGCGGCTCGGCCAAGGTCTGTAAGGACGCCGGGGCCAAGCAGATCTTCGTTGGGGCCACCCACGGCGTATTCGTGGGCAAGGCCGTAGAGAATCTCACCAACGCCCCCATTGATGAGATCGTGGTCACCGACACGATCCCGATTTCCCAAGAGAAGGTTGACGCCATCGGCAAGCTGAAGGTCCTGTCGGTGGCCACGTTGATGGGTGAGGCCATTCACCGCATCCATAACAACGAATCCGTCAGCAGCCTGTTTGTGATAGACAACGGCCGATAACGCGACCCTCGGCCGCGGAGACACCCACGTATGGCAAAGTTAGAAGCAACTCGACGCACCGACTCCGGCACGCGCAAGACGCGTGTGCTCCGGGCCCAAGGCCAAACACCGGCCGTCATCTACGGGCACGGGGAAGAGAACGTGCCCATCGCCCTGAGCGAACATGACCTGGACGTAGCCATCGGTCATGGCGAACGCATCCTGGAGGTCCACCTGGGCGACAAGACCGAGAACGTCCTCATCAAGGACGTGCAATACGACACGTTCGGCCAGCACATCCTGCACGTAGATCTGACACGCGTGAATCTGAGCGATCGCGTGGAGATCGTCGTGCCGGTCGTGCTTCGCGGCACGCCGGCGGGCCTGACCGAAGGTGGCGTCCTGCAGCAACAGGCCAATGAACTGACCGTCGAATGCCTCGTCACGGCCATCCCCGAAGACGTCCGGATCATGGTCAACGACCTGAACGTGGGCGATTCGCTGCACGCCAACGATGTTGAGCTGCCTGAGGGCGTCACGCTCGTCACCGACCCGGGCCAGATGGTCTGCTCGGTCACCGTGGTGGCCGAAGAGGTCGAAGCCGAAGTCGAAGGCGAAGAAGGCGAAGCTGCCATGCCCGAGGTTATCGGCGAGAAGAAGGACGAGGACGACACCGAAGGCGGCGAAGGCGACGCCTAGCCTCCCGGAGCGAGCACGTTGGTGGCAGAAGCCTTGGCGGACAATACGAGACTGGTCGTTGGGCTGGGCAATCCCGGCCGACGTTACGACCGCACGCGCCACAATGTGGGTTTCCGCGTGGTCGACGCGCTGGCCGAACGCTGGAGCGCCTCCGGCCGCAACGCTCACGACGGCGTGCTGTTCGACGCCCGCGTCAGCCGGGCCGGTCACCCCAGCGTCCGCGTGCTGCTGCTGAAGCCCGAGACCTTCATGAACCGCAGCGGGCAGGCGGTGGTCTCGGTGGCCAACTACTACCGACTGGACCCCAGCGACGTGTTGGCGGTCCTGGACGACATCGACTTGCCAACCGGCAAGATCCGGGCTCGCAGCCAAGGGTCGGCCGGCGGACACAAAGGACTGGCAGACATCCTGGCCAAGTTGGGCGCCGACTCGGTAGCCCGACTTCGGGTCGGTGTGGGCCAGCCTCCCGAGCCGATGGCGTCCGAAGATTACGTCCTCGGGCGCTTCACAGACGATGAAGAGGCGGTCATCCGTCCGGCGATCTCGGCCGCTGCCGACGCCGTTGTGGATTGGATCTTTGAAGACACGACCGCAGTGATGAATCGATATAACGCAACCCCGAACGAATCGGCAGAGCCCACAACCAACGGCTCGCAAACGACCGATTCGTCATCCTAGGAAGTTAGGACTCGAGCGATGGCAGAGAAACGAATCTATGAAGGCATGTTCCTGGTCGATGCCGGAAACCCCGACTTCGACGCCGCCAGCCAACCGATTCACACGGTGCTGGAACGCGGTGAAGCCGAACTGTTGTCCATGAAGCCCTGGGACGAACGGCGACTGACCTATGAAATCAAAGGCCGAAAGCGGGCCCTTTACGTGTTGGCCTACTTCAAGATGGACCCGGGCAACATCACCGAATTGGAACGGGACGTCCAGCTCAACGAGGAGATCGTCCGAGCCCTGTTCCTGCGGCGAGACGAGTTGACCGACGAAGTCATCAACGCCGAAACGCCTGCAACGTCCGGCCGACGGCAGCGTGAAGAGCGCGAAGAGCGGGAGCGCGAGGCAGGTGCCGCCGAGGCGGCGCCCGCGCCAGCTGAAGCGCCTGCCGCCGAGCCCCCGGCCCCCGAGGCCGAGCCGGCCCCCGCGCCTGCTGCGGCCGACCAGGCCCCCGAGGAAGCCAAGCCCGACGCGTAAGCATACCCCGCCGGCAGGCGGGCCAACTTCGACCAGGAGCATGTCATGGCCAACTACAACAAGGTAATCCTGATGGGCAATCTGACCCGCGACCCGCAGCTATCGTACCTGCCGTCACAGACGCCGGTCGTTGAGCTTGGGTTGGCGGTCAATCGCCGATTCCGAACCGGCGACGGTGAGCAGCGGGAAGAAACCTGCTTTGTCGACTGCCGCGCCTACGGAAAGCAGGCCGAAACCCTCAACCAGTACATGCAGAAGGGCCGTCCCATACTGGTCGAAGGTCGCCTGCAATACTCCCAGTGGGAAGACAAGAGCGGCAATAAGCGCAGCAAGCTGCGTGTTGTCGTAGAGAACTTCCAGTTCGTCGGCGGAGGTGGCGGCGCTGGCGGTGGTGGCGGAGGTGGCGGCGCTGGCGGTGGCGGCCAGAGACCAGCCGGTGGCGGCCAGAACCGACCCCAGTCCGACCAGGGCTTCTCCGAACCGCCGCCGACCGATGACGGCGGCTTCGGCGCCCCCGGCGGCGATGACATCCCGTTCTAACAACGAACCAACCATCGGCGTCGAACCGACGCCGGACAGTAATGAGGTAACACCATGCGTCCAACGCGGAAGATGGCCAAGAAACCCAAGAAGCGATCCCGATTTCGCGAGCAGGCCAAGTGCCGCTTCTGTCGGGAGAAGATTCGTGAAGTGGACTACAAGGACGTCGCCGGCCTGAGCAAGATGACGACCCAACAGGGCAAGATGTTCTCGCGCAAGCGAAGTGGCAACTGCGCCCGTCATCAGCGTTCGAGCAAGCGAGCGGTCAAGTACGCCCGGTACCTCGGGCTGCTGCCTTACGTCGGCTAGCCGGCGACAGACGACTGTGAGGAATCCCCGATGAAGGTACTGCTAAGTAAGAACGTAGAGAAGCTGGGCATCATCGGCGACGTGGTAGATGTCGCCGACGGATACGCCCGGAATTACCTGCTGCCGCAGCTGCTGGCGGTCGAACCGACCGACGCGAACCTCAAGGCCATTGAGGCCGCCAAGGCGAAATACCTGGAAGAACTCGCCCGCGAGCGCGCCGGTCTGGAAGCCAAGGCCGACGCCATTCGAGGCAAAGAGGTCAGCATTTCGGTCCGCGCCAACGAAGAAGGCCACCTGTACGGCTCGGTGGGCCCGGCCCAGATTTCGGCCGCCCTGGCCGAAGAGAATGTCTTCGTCGAGGCCAAGTATATTGTCCTTGACCAACCCATTCGGCAGCTTGATAAGTACGATGTGACGGTGCAGTTCGCCGAGGACATCACCGCGACGATCCACGTGTGGATCGTGCCGTCGCATACCATCGACGTCGACGACGAACTCGCTGACGGCGCCGCCGAAACCGACGCGCCCGCCGGCGACGACGTCGACACAAGCACCGACGACGAAACGCCGGACCAGGACTGACCGACCGGACGTGAGACGTGGGCCTCGGCTTCTGACCGGCCGAGGCCCCAACGTTTCGCCGCTGGAGGGCTGACGCATGACGCAGACGCCGCCTGCGACCAACACCACTGCCGATGACGGCGCGCTGGGGCGCCTCCCCCCGCAATCCATCGAGGCCGAAGCCTGCGTGCTGGCGTCGATGATCCTCGACGCCATGAGCATTGACGTGGTCGTCCAGATCCTTCGAGACGACTACTTCTACCGACCCGCCCATCAGATTGTCTACGAAGTCCTGGTCGACATGCGCCACAACGCCAAGGAAATCGACTTGGTGACCTTGCGCAATGAACTCGACCGCCGCGGCGTGCTGGACAAGATCGGCGGCATCGACTACCTCAAGAATCTCGTCGAGGGCGTCCCCAACCCCGCCAACGCCGAGTACTACGCCAAAATCGTTCGCGACAAAGCTCAGCTTCGCCAACTGATCGCCACCTCCACCGACATCCTTCGCGATGCCTACGAGGCCCGCGACGAAGCCCAGGTCACTCTCGACCGGGCCGAGCAGGCCATCTTCGACATCGCCCAGCAGCATCTCGGCGACACGGCTGTCACCCTCAAGGAACTGCTCAAGCAGACCTTCGAGAACCTCGAAGCCCACGACGGCAAGCTCATCACGGGCCTGGCCAGCGGCTACGGTCAACTGGATGAAATGACCAGCGGCTTCCAGGAAAGCGAGATGCTCATCCTGGCGGCCCGGCCTTCCATGGGCAAGACGTCGTTGCTCCTGAACATGGCTGAGTACATCGGGGTGGTGGACCACAAACCGGTAGCGGTGTTTTCTCTGGAAATGTCCAAGAACCAGTTGGCCGAGCGGTTCCTGGCCTCGCGAGCGCGATTCAACCTCCGCCAGATGCGCCGCGGCGGCCTGACTCCTGAGAACTGGACCCACTTGCAGATGGTGGCCGGCGACTTGGAAACGTCACCCATCTACATCGACGACTCGGCCAACCTGACCATCGTGCAGATGATGGCCAAGGCCCGCCGCCTCAAGGCCGCTTACGACATCCAATGCATCTTCGTGGACTATCTCCAGTTAATGACCTACTCCGGCCGAGCCAATAGCCGTCAGGAGCAGATCACCGAAATCTCGCGCGGCATCAAGGCGCTGGCGCGGGATTTGAAGATCCCGGTTGTGGTCGCTGCCCAGCTCAACCGTGGCCCCGCCGACCGTCCCACCCACACGCCGCGCATGAGCGACCTGCGAGAATCCGGATCGATCGAACAGGACGCCGACGTGGTCATGCTGCTGCACAACGAGGACTACTACCACCTCGGCGAAGAGGGCTACCAGCCCAAAGGGACGACGGATCTGATTATCGCCAAGCAGCGGAACGGGCCGACCGGCACCGTGCCGTTGACGTTCCTGAAGGACTTCACCCGGTTTGAGTCGGCCGCCGTCGGCAGCCAGTGGGGCCAGGCCGAACCTGACCCGCAAGAGGCAGCGCCCTTCTAGGGAATTATTCGGGGTATTGCTGCAATTAACTGGTTTTCTTCACTAAAGTTACGATGCTTGGAGAATCGCGATGTTCGGCGGTTGACACCGGCTGGCCGCGCCGGTAGGCTAGCCAAACTTGTCCTGTGGGCGTATGGAGGCTCCCGCGGGCACGCCAGTGTGCGGGATGCACACGCGTTGGTCGTCGTCGGCGGAGCCGACACCTGGGATCGACTGAGCGATCCGAGTTGGCGAGTCTTCTCTATGACCCGACATCTCACCCTAACTATTCTGATGGTGGCCGCTCTCGCTGCGCCCGCACTCGGCGGCGGCGAGGACGGACAACCCATCGTGGACATCGTCGTCCAGGGCAATGAGGCCCTGTCGGACTCGGCCGTCCTCCATCATGTGCGCAGTCGCTCCGGCTTGCGATTCGACGCCAAGGTTGTCAATCAAGACGAACAGCGCCTGCTGGCGACAGGGCGATTCCGATCCGTCCGCGCCTACGCAACCCGCACCGAAGGCGGCGTGATCTTGACCTTCGAGGTCTCCGAACGCGCCACCATCGACGAAATCCAATTCGTCAACAACAAGGCCTTCGACGACAAGAAACTTCGCCGCGACATCCCCCACTCGACCGGCGATCCGCTCAGCGAGTTCACCGTCGAAGCCGGACGCAAGGCCATCCTCAAGAAGTATCACGACGCCGGGTATCAGTTCGCCCAGGTCACCAGCCGCATCAACGGCCGAAACGTCATCTACGAAATCAGCGAAGGCCCCAAGGTCGCTGTCCGATCCGTCAAGTTCGAAGGCAACACCCACTTCAGCGCCGCCAAGCTGAAACGCACCATCGGCACCAACGCCACCTTCTGGCCGATGACCAAGAACGCCCTCGATGAGGAGCAGGTCCAGCAGGACATCCAGGCCATCCGTCGACTGTACGTGGAAGATGGCTTCCTCGGCGCCGAGGTCAGCCGACGGCTGCAATACAACGACGAGAAGACCGAGGTCACCGTCTTCTTCATCATCGCCGAGCACGACCGATTCAAGATCAGTGAGATCCGCTTCGAAGGCAACGTGGTCTTTACCGACCAGCAACTCACCGAGCGCCTCGAACTGGTCCCCGGCGACTTCCTGGTTTCCTCCGAGGTCCGCCAGGACCAGAAGCGACTCCAGGACAC
Organism: uncultured Planctomycetaceae bacterium; assembly: GCA_964428895.1. Taxonomy (GTDB): domain Bacteria; phylum Planctomycetota; class Phycisphaerae; order SM23-33; family SM23-33; genus HyVt-337. The sequence continues at coordinate 14,560 of CAYRZU010000011.1, read as the reverse complement.
CTACGGCCAGGTCGGCTACATCGAAGCCACCATCGAATCGAAGACGCTCTACGTCGACCCCACCACCGCCCCACCGGATTGGATGCCGGTCCGTGAGGGCGAAGGCTTGGTGATCCTGGTCTTCCGCATCATCGAAGAAGATCAGTATCACATCGGCCGAATCGAAATCCGCGGCAACACCATCACCCAGGAACGGGTCGTCCGCCGGGAACTGCGGTTCTATCCGGAACAGCTCTACGATGCCGTCGCCATCCGGCGGGCTGAGAGCCGACTCCGCGACACCCGCTTGTTCGAACGCGTCACCATCGTTCCCTTGGCCAAGACCGACCACACCCGCGACGTGCTGGTGGAAGTCAAAGAGGGCGACACCGGCCAGCTCCTTCTGGGCGCCGGCATCAGCACCAACTCCGGTCTGCTGGGGAACATCTCGTTCGTTCAGCGGAACTTCGATCTGTTCAACTGGCGCCGCGACGGCAAAGGGCCCATGCTACGGGGCGGCGGGCAACGCCTCAGCGTTGTGGCTGAACCGGGCACGGAGTTGATGCGGTTCCACGTGGGATGGTTCGAGCCTTACCTGTTCGATCAGCCCTACTCGCTCGGCGTAAAGATGTTCCTGTTCACACGCGATTGGGGAAGCTACGACGAACTGCGAGCCGGTCCGGTGGTCAGCCTCGGTCACCGCTTCGCCAACGACTGGTACGGGGAAGTATCCACCCGTATCGAATTCGTCGACGTTGGCAGCGTCGACAGCGGCGCCCCACCGGATGTCATGGCCGACAAAGGCAGCCACGGGCAAGTCGGCTTCAAGGGCACCTTGATCAAGGACCGCACCGACAGCCGATGGATGCCGACCACCGGCGATCGAATGCTCTTCAGCTTCGAGCAAGTCGTCGGCACGAGCACCTTTGGCGTCCTCGTCGGTGAATATCGAATCTACCGAACCGTCTACACCGACAGTCTCGACCGAAAGCACGTGCTCTCGGGGCGCGGCAAGATCGGCCAGATCCTGGGCGACGCGCCGGTCTTCGAACGCTTCTACGCCGGCGGCATCGGCTCGATTCGCGGTTTTGAATACCGCGGCGCCGGTCCCCGGGGCGGAACGTCCAATGATCCGTTCGGCGGCGATTTCCTCATCTTGGTCGGCACGGAATACGGCTTCCCCATCTACGGCAAAATGCTGCGAGGCGTGGTGTTCCTCGACACCGGCACCGTCAACACAACCACCAGCCTGACCTCCTACCGCGCCTCTATCGGCGCGGGCCTGCGATGGGTCATTCCCATGATGGGCCCCGTGCCCATCAGCTTGGACTTCGCCGTTCCGCTCGTCAAGAACAGCGGCGACGAAACGCAGGTCTTCAGTTTCTTCATCGGCTGGACGTTCTAACCTACGGACAGTGGCGCACCGCCAACCCCGGGCCGGGGGCGCATTCGACCGGCAGGCCCTGCGGTGGATACCCACAAAGGAAGATCAAACCATGACGCGAAACGCTTACCTTTGGCCCGTCGCCGTGCTCATAACCGGCGCCTTTGTAGCCATAGCTTTGCTGGCGAGCCCGGATGGCTTCGCCCAAGTGGCCCCAGCCGGCGGCGACGTGGCGGTCTGTGACGTTGCCCAGATTTTCAACCAATACGATCGCGCCAATGACCTGACCGACGATTTTGCCAAACGACGCGACGCCATCGTCGAAGAAGGCAAGAAGCGCGCCGGCCGAATCGAGGCCCTCAAAGAGGAACTGTCCGGCTACAAGCCCGGCGAGGACGACTACGAGGAGTTGGTCCAGGAAATTCAGCGGCAGGCCATCGAGGCCCAGGCCTGGCAGGAATACAAGCTGACGATCGTCGGACGTGATCACCACCGCCTGACCACGGAGATGTACGAAGAGATTCTCAACATGGTCGAGACCGTGGCGGTCGAGCAAGGCTACAAGCTGGTGCTCTTCCGTGAAACGCGGGATACCACCACCGAGAACATGAACCAACTGCTGGCGCAAATGGAGAGTCGAAAGGTCCTCTACAGCAGCCCCAGCGTTGACATTACCCAGACCGTGCTGGCTCGACTGAACAGGCAGTACAAGGCAAACCGCCCATAACCGCAGTCAGGGGACCAAGCCATGACGACGGAAACCTTCACCGTAAGCCAAGTCGCTGACTGGGTCGGTGGCGATGTCTGCGGAGACGGCGATCGGGTCCTGAGTGGTCTGGCGCCCTTCGATGCTGCCGGACCGACCGATCTGACCTTCGCTCTGGACGAGAAGCGCCTCGACGCAGTCGCCGACAGCCAGGCCGGCGCCGTCATCGTGCCCGCCGACGCCGACCTCGACGTGTCGGTCTCCCTGATCCGCGTCGAAAAGGTCGACCACGCCATTGCCGCCCTGCTCGCCCAATTCGCGCCGCCGCCGGACCTGCCCGAAGGCGTCCACCCGTCAGCCGTCATCGACCCGACCGCCACCATCGGCGAGGAGGTCGCCATGGGCCCCAACGTCGTCATCGGCGCTGGCGCGACCATCGGCCCGCGCACGCGAATCTGCGCCAATGTCGTTATCGGCAAAGACGTTCGGATCGGCGAAGACGCCATTCTGTTCGCCGGCGCCGTCATTGAAACACGATGCGAACTGGGCAGCCGCGTCCGCGTCGGCCCCAACGCCGTTGTCGGCTCGGAGGGGTTCGGCTATATCCAGGTCGACGGCGTGCACCAACGCGTGGAGCACATCGGCAATGCTGTCCTCGAAGACGACGTCGACCTCGGCGCCTGTACCTGCATCGACCGCGCCAAGTTCGGCTCGACGCGGGTGGCACGCGGGTCCAAGCTGGACAACCTCATCCAGATCGCCCACAACGTCCAAGTCGGGCCCGGGAGCTTGCTGGCTGCCCAGGTGGGCATCGCCGGCAGCACCAAGCTGGGCAGTTATGTTGTAATCGGCGGCAACGCCGGCCTTAAGGACAACATCACCATCGGTGACGGCGTTCAGGTGGCCGCCTTTGCTGCCGTCGCCAATCATGTCGGGCCCGGGCTTATCGTTGGCGGCATTCCCGCTCGTCCGGCGGGCGTATTCCATCGCATCGTCGTCGCCGAAGCCAAGCTGCCGCAACTGATCAAACGCGTCAAGGCCCTGGAGGCCAAGGTGAAAGAACTCGGATGAACCGACAGAAGACCATCAGAACGGCCGTGACCGTCGACGGACGCGGGCTCTTCACCGGACAGCCGTGCACCTTGCGGTTCCTGCCCGCCGAACCGAATGCCGGCGTGGTGTTCGTTCGGACCGGTCAGGGCGACCCCATCCCCGCCGATGTCACCAACGTCGTCCGCCAACCGCGGCGGACGTGCCTCGAACGAGACGGCGATGTTGTCGAAACCGTGGAGCACGCCCTCGCGGCGGTCAGCGGCATGGGCATCGACAATCTCTGCATCGAACTGTCGAACGCCGAGACCCCCTCCACCGACGGCTCGGCCCTGCCGTTCGTCCAAGCCTTACAGCAAGCGGGCATCGAAGAACAGAACGCCGAGCAGAAAGTCTTCATCATCCGCGAACCGGTCTCCGTCACCGAGGGAGAGGCCATGCTGACGGCGCTGCCCGGCCCGTCCGACTGCTTGGACATCCTCTACGACCTCGATTACGGCAACATTCCCAGCATCGGCCGACAGGTGCTGGGCTTCCGCCTGGACAAAGACAACTTCGCCTCCCAAATCGCCCCGGCCCGAACGTTCTCATTGGCTGAAGAGGCCCAGGCCTTTCAAGCACAGGGCATCGGTACACATCTGACGCCCCAGGACCTGCTGGTCATGGGCTCCGAAGGCCCCATCGAGAACACACTGCGATTCGACGACGAACACGTCCGGCACAAGATCTGCGACCTCATCGGCGACCTGTCCCTGCTGGGGCAGCGACTTCGCGGCCGAATCGTGGCCTACAAGAGCGGGCACGAGCTGAACCACGAACTGGTCCGTCAACTGATTGACTCCGTCACCGCCGCCAGCCACGTCGATGCCCAGGCCGCCGAACCGGTTATGGACATCCGGCACATCATGCGGCTGCTGCCCCATCGGTATCCGTTCCTCATGGTCGACCGATTGGTCTCCCTGGAGGGCGACCGAGCGATCGGCATCAAGAATGTCACCATCAACGAGCCCTACTTCCAGGGCCATTACCCCTCCCAGCCGATCCTGCCCGGGGTCATGATCCTCGAGGCCCTCGCTCAGATTTCAGGCCTCCTCCTGAGCCGACGGCTGGAGCATGCCGGCAAGGTGGCGGTGCTCCTCAGTATGGACCGCGTAAAGATGCGCCGACCCGTTCAGCCCGGTGACCAACTCATCCTCGAAGCCGAAGCCGTTCACGTTCGGCCCCGAACGGGCCACTGCCGATGCCGCGCCCTGGTCAATGACGAGGTCGCCGCCGAAGCGGAAATCAAGTTCATGCTCGTCGACGCCGAGCCCGCCTAAGACCCCCCCGGCCATGCCTACGATATCCCGACAGGCAACGGTTGAATCCAGCAAGCTCGCCAATGACGTGACCATTGGCGCCTTCAGCTACATCGGCCCCGACGTCCGGATCGGCGCCGGCACCGTCGTCGGAAGCCATGTGACCATTACGGGCCGAACTGTCATCGGAGAAGGCAATCGCATCTTTCCCGGCGCCGTGATCGGACCCGGCGACGACGGCGCCAACGGCAAGATCAAGATCGGCCAGGCCAACAGCATCCGCGAGTACATGGTCATCGAGGCCCCCGCCAAGGGCGCCACCCGAATCGGTAACGACTGCCTCCTGATGGTCGCCTGCCGAATCGGCGCCGGCGCCACCGTCGGCAACCACGTGGTTCTGACCAACCGCACCATCATCTCCGAAGGCGTCACCCTTGCCGACTACACCCGAAGCAGTGGGTTCGCCCTGGTCGAGCCGAACGTCACCGTCGGCTCGTATTCCTTCATCCACGGCTATGCGCGAATCGACGTCGACGCGCCCCCCTTTGCCATGCTCATCGGCGATCCGTATCAGGTCCGAGGCATCAACGCACGCTTGCTGCAACGCTGCGGATACGGCGACGACGACATCCGCTGCCTGCGTGAAGCCTATCGAGACATCTACAACGGCCCGGGGCGAGGGCCCGATCCCGACGCGATCGCTCGTCTCCTGGCCGAGAAGAAACTCAACTCGCACGTCCGGCAAGCGGTGCGCTCCATGACGGGAGGCGCCCATGGCTGACCTGCACGTCCTCCGCGAAGTCGACCCGTCCGCTCAGGTTGCCCCGGACGCCAAGGTGGGCGAGCGCTCCGTGGTGGGGCCCGGCGTCACCATTGGCCCGGGGACGACGCTCGAAGCGAACGTCACCGTCATTGGGAATACGTCCATCGGCTCGGGCAATACCATCGGCGAGGGCTCGATCCTCGGGGCCGTGCCGCAAGACCTCAAGTACGGCGGCAACGATACCTTCCTAGTCATCGGGCATCGCAATCGGCTTGGCCGCCGGGTGACCGCCCACATCGGCACGGAGGTCGGGGGCAACCTCACCCGAATCGGCAACGACAACTCCCTGGGCGACGACAGCCACGTCGCCCATGACTGCTACGTGGATGATCACACCACTATCGGGTCGCGCGTTCTGTTGGCTGGGCACATCCGCGTGGAAACCGGCGCCGTTATCGACGATGACTGCGGCATCCACCACTTCGTGACCGTGGGACGATACGCTCGTGTTGGCGTCCGGACGCCCGCTCGACGAGACGTCCCCCCCTACACCTTCTTCACCGCCGATCACCCCGAACAGGCGCCATCCGTTCGAGGGATTCATGAAGCGGGGCTGGCCGCCGCAGGCTTGGCCGAGGACGAGCAGGCCGACCTGCGACAGGCGCTGCTGGAATTGTTCGAAGATGAGGCCGCCCTGCAGACCAAGATCGAACAAATCGTTACACTAGGGGTCGAGGGCGAGGTGTTGGCGCTCTGCGAGTTCTGCCAGCGAAGCCTTCAAGGAAACTACGGACGGTACCGTGAACAGTTCCGGGGCATGCTTCCCCCCGAAGCTGAAATGTTCTTAACGCCGGATCAACTGGCGGAAGCGCGGAGATGGGTCACATGAGCTTTCGTGTAGCTGTAGTGGGCGTCGGCCGGATGGGCAAGCTTCACGCCCGGATTCTTAGCGAAATGGACGATGCGGAACTGACCTGCGTCGTCGACGTCAACCCCGCTCTCGCCCAAGCCGTCGCCAAGCAACGCGACTGCCAGGCCTTCACCGATCCTCTCGAAGCCGTCGAACACGTCGACGCGGCCGTCATCTCCGTGCCCACCGTGCACCACCTAGAGGCGGCCCGTCCGTTCCTGATGGCCGGCAAGAGCCTGCTAATCGAAAAGCCGCTGGCCGACAACGTAGAAAGCGCCCGTGAATTACTCGATCTGGCCGAAGCGAACAACGCCTCGGTGGTGGTCGGCCACACCGAACGATTCAACCCGGCGGTGCTATCACTGCCGCGATTCCGCATTAAACCGAAGTTCATCGAGGCCCACCGCATCAGCCCCTTCACTTTCCGATCGGGCGACATCGGCGTGGTCTTCGACATGATGATCCACGACATCGACCTGATCCTGATGATGGTCCGTGGAACGGTCACCCACGTCCAAGCCGTCGGCATCAACGTCATCGGCGAACACGAGGATATCTGCAACGCCCGACTGACGTTCGATAACGGCTGCGTGGCCAACGTCACCGCCAGCCGTTTGGCGATCAAGACCGAGCGTAAGATGCGAATCTTCTCCGAAGACGCCTACTTGTCCGTCGACTACGGCAAGAAGGTCGGGATCGTTGTCTCCAAGGAAGCCAACATCGACCTGATTCAGATGGCACGCGACCTGGCCCTGGACGACATGGTGGAGATGGCCGAATCGACCGACTACAAATCCCTCCTGCAGATCGAAGAACTGACCGTGGATGACTCGGCCGAACCCTTGCGCGGCCAGGCCGAGGCCTTCCGCCGAACCGTCGTCGGAGGCACCAGGCCGGTTGTCTCCGGGGCGGATGGCTTGGCGGCGGTGCAGGTGGCCACGGACATCGTCAATGCGATCCAGGAGCATCGCTGGGACGGCCCGAGCTCGTCCCGCAAGGGCCTGGATATTCTCTGACCGGCCCCCTAGCGGCGCCAGTAGCGCTCGACCGCCCGCTGGATCGCATGATCCATGAACTGCGGCGACTGTGAAATCGTCGCGTCATCCAACAGCTTCAGGAAGTAGGCGTTGCTTAGCTCTTCGTATTGCTGGCGCCGAAGGATCTCATCGATCTGCTCCTGGGCGTCCTCAAAACCAATCAGCCTGCCCGGAATGATCTTGACGGTTTTCACGATGTAGAGGCCATCGGTGGTCTCAATGACGCCGCAAATCTGCCCGGGCCGGAGCAGTAACGCATTGCGCTCCACCGCCGACTCCTTGAAGCTCCCTTCCGTCACCGGCGGCCACAGACCTCCCTCGTGGCGCTTGACGCCGCGAGAGTACATTCGGGCCACAGCGCCGAAATCCCTGCCGGCTTCAATCGCATTGGCCGCCCGCTGAATTTGCTGACGCGCCTGCTGCTGGGCCAACCGTCGCGCCGGTGGCGTGGGAGAAGCGTCCGGGCCCTCCGTTTCCGGCAGAAATGCCTCAAAGGGCGCTGCGATGATCTGCATCTGGACCTTGCGCTTCTCAACGAACTCGGTTCGGTGCTCGCGATAGTAGGTCACCAGCATGTCGCGCGTGACGACCATGTCCGGCTCGACCTTCGTCCGAAGGAATCCCTGCGATACCATCGCCTTCCGCTGGTCGGCCACCAAGTCATCGAGCGTCGTGTGGCGCTGCCGACACTGGGCTTCCAGGGCGCTTCGACTTCCGGTGTTGGCGATCATCTCCCGAAGGGTACGCTCGAGCTCGGCGTCGACCATCTGCTTCTGCTGATCGGTCAGTCGCTTCTCAGCCTCGATGAGCACCAGCATCTCCGTGATCTGGCGACGCAGTTCCATATGGATCATCTGCCCCGCGATCTGACGGAAGCCTTCTTCATCGGCCGGACGGGGCATGCCCATGATGTCGCCGTGCAGGGGCCTAAGAATGTCATCGACCGTAATGAA
>CAYRZU010000011.1:0-6380 GCA_964428895.1 uncultured Planctomycetaceae bacterium | reverse complement strand
GCATGCCCATGATGTCGCCGTGCAGGGGCCTAAGAATGTCATCGACCGTAATGAACCGGTCGTTGATCTGGACCATCGAAGCCGCCACGAGCTCCCGTCGTCCTCGCGGCAAGGGGGTGTAGTCCGAGCTGTCCCGATCCAGCGATATTTCGTCGGACAGATCGATCGTGTCGGTGTCATCAGGCTGGGTCGTGGGGGAGTCCTCGTCATCGGACAATTCCGTCAAGTCGACCGACTCCGGTTGATCGTCGGAGTTCGTATCCTCTCCCATTTCCGCCAAGAGGGGAATCTCGTCATCGAAGGCGTCGCTGACCGGCCCGTCTCCTTCGTCCATGGGCTCTGTCACGGGGGTGGTCTCGTCGGTCGGCGAGGTCGCATCCCGCAATCGTTCGTCAAGCAAGTCGCGAACCGTGTCCGGGCTGGGTGGATCGCTGGTGAACTGCGAGTCCGGCTCCGGCAGAATCTGTGGGCCGTCCAGCCGCACTTTGCCGGGCAACTGCCGGGGGTGGCCGTTGATCAACGTCGTGTCCGGCCGATTCGACAGGTCGATGGCGTAGACCTCTGGCGGCGCTTCGGCAACATCTTCGGCGCCTTCGGGCGCCACGTAGGATGGCGCGGTCACCGGCACCTTGCGTTTTCGCCACTTCAGCCTGAGCCAGGTTGGCGACGCCCAATCCGTAGACGAACACCCCGTCGGCCCAATCAGCGCCAACGTCATGAGAATAATCAGGGAGTATCGCGTCAGAAATCGAGTCATGTCTCGCTCGCGATTGCGGGGGGTGCGCATATTATACCTGTTTCCCCCCTTGCCGCAATCGCTTCAGCAGGATGCGGATCAGGGTCGGTGTTTCGCGCGAATTCGGGGGCAACCGCCAATGGGCCGTATGCTCGTCCGGAAGGCGGACCGTGCCCACCGGGCCTTCGAACACCTTTTCGGCGAGCTTGAAGTCTCGCACCGTGAAGACAATGTCGGGATCGTGTCGGATGATGCTACTGATGCCGGCCTCGCTCGCCCGCAGGCGCACCTCCGCCAAGTCCAGCAACAGTTCGATCTGCGAGGGGATCTTGCCGTAGGCGTCCACCAGATCCACTCGCAGTTGGTCGAGTTCGTCGACCTCCCCACACCGCGCCAGGCGGCGGTAGATCTCCATTCGCTGACGGTCGGACGCGACGTAGGACCGAGGGATGTAAGCGTCCACACCCAACTCCACGTGGGCCTCGGGCGATTGGGTCGTGCCTTTGCCCTGCATCGCGCGGACGGCCTGCTCGAGCAACTGGCAGTACAACTCGTAGCCCACCACTGCAATGTGGCCGCTTTGCTCTCGGCCCAGGATGTTCCCGGCCCCGCGGATTTCCAGATCGCGCATCGCGATCTGAAATCCCGCGCCCAAGTCGGAGAACTCTTCGATCGCCTTGAGTCGCTTGGCGGCCACGCCCGAGACCGTCCGCTGCGTCGGCAGCAGCAGATAGCAGAACGCGCGGTGGCGATACCGGCCCACCCGCCCACGAAGCTGGTGCAGTTCGCTCAGGCCAAACCGATCGGCATCCTGAATGATGATGGTATTGGCGGTAGGAATATCCAGGCCTGACTCGATGATGGTCGTGCAGACCAGCACGTCCACATCATGGCGGACGAAGCGGAGCATGACATCCTCCAACTCATGCTCAGCCATCTGTCCGTGTCCGAAAGCCACGCGGGCCTCAGGCACCAAAGACTGGATCTTGTCCGCGACGGATTCAATATCGAACACGCGGTTATGGACGAAGAAGGCCTGACCGTCGCGGTTCAGCTCGCGGAGAATGGCGGTTCGAACCAGTTCCTGATCATACTGGCAGACCTCGGTGTGAATGGCGCGCCGATCCAGAGGCGGCGTGGCCAGCGAACTGATGTCTCGCAAGCCCAGCAAGGCCATATGCAATGTCCGTGGGATCGGGGTCGCCGTCATGGTCAGCACGTCCACGGCCGCCCGGATATGCTTGAGGTGCTCCTTGTGGTCCACGCCGAACCGCTGTTCTTCATCGATGACGGCCAGGCCGAGACTGGAGAAGGTCACATCGCCACTGAGCAGTCGGTGCGTGCCAATGAGGATGTCAATGTGACCCGCCGCCGCCCGCTTGACAATGCCCGCCTGCTGAGAGGCCGTTCGGAACCGGCTGATCACGTCGACCTCCACCGGGTAGTCGGCGAACCGCTCCTTAAACGTTCGGTAGTGCTGGTCGGCCAGCACCGTGGTCGGCACGAGCACCGCCACTTGCTGGCCGGCCTCGACCACCTTGAAAGCCGCTCGCATGGCTAGCTCCGTCTTCCCGAATCCCACGTCGCCACAGACCAGGCGGTCCATGGGCAGTTGGCTGGCCAGGTCGCCGTTGATATCCCCCATGGCCTGCAGCTGGTCCTCGGTTTCGGTGTAGATGAACTCTTCTGAGAACTGCTGCTGCCACGTCGTGGTGGCCGGATAGCTCGTGCCTTCCATCCCCTGCCGCATCGCCTGGGTGCGGAGCATCTCAGCGGCCATGTCTTTGACCGCTTCGCTGACACGATCCTTCTGCCGCTGCCAGCTCTTGCCCCCCAGCTTGCTCAAGGACGGCCGCGTTCGGCCCGCGCCAATGTACTTCTGCACCAGGTTGATCTGACTGGCTGGGACGTGGAGAACGGCGTTGTCGGCAAAACGTAGCGCCAGGAACTCCTCCTTTCGGCCATGCTGTTCGAGCACCCGCAGTCCGGCGAACCGGGCAATGCCGTGCGCAACGTGCACCACGAAGTCACCGGCGTGCAGGTCGCTGAGCGATTCGATCGGTCGCCCGCTGCGCACGCGACGAACGCGACGACGCCGCGCGTACCGATGGAAGATCTCGTGGTGCCCGATGGCCACCAACCGCTCGTCGGGCCAATGAAAGCCGCTGTGGACGTGTCCGATCGCGGTGTGGATGCGCCCGCGCCCGGCCACCTCGTGCTGGACCAACAAGTCCACGAACCGTTTCTGTTCGGCAGGATTCTCACAGAAGACCCACACGTCCGCGATCTGCGCCAAACCATCCAACTCGCCGAACGCCTCGACCGAATTGGTCGACAGCCGTTCCAGCGACCGAATCCCCAGATGTCGGCCTTCGGTTGCTCCTTTCGGCCGAAAACTGTGCATGGTCACGCGCGCGAAGCGCTCCGTCTTGGCAAAGAATGCAGCCGGGTCCGTCAGGGCCGACGCCGGCGACTGGCTTGGCCGATCGCTGGTCCGCTGATGAAGCTGCAGCGCCAACTCGGTTACGTCAGCCGGCTCGTGGACACAGATGAGGGTCTGGGGGGGAAGGTACTCCAGTAGGCTGACCGATGCTCCCTCACGACCGACGGACAGGCTGGTCAGGTCCACCGTCGGAATCTCATCCGTGCTGCGGGTGGTGTCCAGATCGAAATGACGTAGCGATTCGACGACGTCACCGAAGAACTCCACGCGCACCGCCTGGGACGACCCCGGTGGAAGTACATCCACGATGCCCCCTCGGCGAGCGAACTCCCCTTGCTGGTCGATCTGCTCGACCGACTCGTACCCGGCGCTGACCAGCCATTCCGCCAAGGCGTCCACGCCGACCTTGGTCCCCGGCTGTAGTGTCAATCGGCCCGCCGCCAGCGCTTCCGGCGACGGCACCGGTTGCAGCAGTGCCATCACCGGCGCCACGATGACAGCCGGCGCTATCCCCTCCGGGGGATGCGCCAGCAGATTGCACAACCGCAATCGTTCTCCGGCCACTTCGTCGCTGACGTGGTCGGCGGCCAGATCGGTTTCCCAGGCCGGCAGCAGTTCAGCCGCCCGACCGGTCAGGACCTCCACGTCGTCAGCCAGTTCATCGGCATCATCCAGATGACGGCCAATGAACAAGACCGGCGCGTCCGTCAACTGCCCCAGCGCGGTCCCCAACAACGCCCCGGCCGAACCCCACACGCCGGCCAATTGCACGATGCGTCCGGGCTCAAGATCGGCTGCGGCCGATTGGACCATTGGGTTGTTCAAGATGCGATCGAACATGTCTTCTTGCCGCGTGCGCGCACAGACAGACCCGGACGATCTCGAAAAGCCGCCCGCGGCCGCAGTGCATTTCCTGTTGTCCGGCGCCGACGCAAAGGCGGAACGTCAGCCGCGGCATTCTATCTGGTCCGGCCGTCCACGGCCACTTCCGTCTGCCGCCACCCGCCCGGAACGAAGGCAATCGGTTAATTGCAACACCTCGGTCGCAGCGTATAATCACCGAACGCGGGAAGGAACAACCCACAGACATGAACGTTCTTCTGACAGGCGGCGCGGGGTACATCGGCTCCCATGTTACGCGCGCCCTGGCCGTCGGCGGACACACCTGCGTTATCTACGACAACCTGTCCAAGGGCCACCCCGCCGCTATCAAGGACACGCCACTCATCGTCGCCGATGTCGCCGACGACAACGCCCTACGGCAGGCCCTGACCGAACATGCCATCGACACCGTCATCCACCTGGCCGCCTTCATCGAGGCCGGCGAATCCGTTGGCATGCCCGACAAGTATTTCCACAACAATACCCTCATCGGCCTGACGCTCCTGGACGCGATGCGAGACTGTGGCGTCCGGCGCATGGTGTTCTCTTCGACGGCCGCGGTCTACGGCCAGCCCGAAGCCATGCCCATCGAAGAGGAAGATCGGCTCGAGCCCATCAACCCCTACGGCGCCAGTAAGCTGTGCGTGGAATACATGCTCCGCGCTTACGCCCAGGCGTACGACATGGGGTTTGTCTCGCTTCGCTACTTCAACGTCGCCGGCGCCCATCCCGACGGCGACATCGGCGAGGACCATCGCCCCGAAACGCATCTCATTCCCCTGGTGCTGCAAACGCCCCTGGGCAAACGTCCCTCGGTGATGATCTACGGCGACGACTACGACACCGAAGACGGCACCTGCATTCGCGACTACATTCACGTCTGCGACCTGGCGGACGCCCACCTGCTGGCCGCGGCCAACATCGAGCCGGGCTCGGCCAAGGCCTACAACCTCGGCAGCGGCGCCGGCTTCAGCGTCAAGCAGGTCATCGAGACAGCCCGCGCCGTCACCGGCCACGCGATCCCGGCCGAGACGGCCAACCGACGCCCGGGCGATCCGCCGCGCCTGATCGCATCCTCACGACGTGCCATGGACGAACTCGGCTGGGCGCCGATGTTCCCCGATCTTCAGACGATTATTCAGCACGCGTGGACGTGGTATACGACCCATCCGAACGGCTACGGGGACTAGCCACCCGACGCCCTAGATTCATGCGGACCCACATCGCGAAGCTGCTATGATGGCGCTGGGCTGTTAGGGTCAGATCATTCGATTCTTTTCGACAAGGAGCACAACCATGCACGATATGACGGTAGGCAATCTTCGCAGCGCGTTCGGTGGCGAATCGATGGCGCACATGCGGTACATGGTCTGGGCCGACAAGGCCAAGCGAGACGGCTTCCCCAATGTCGCCCGTTTGTTCCTGGCGATCTCCCGAGCCGAGCAGGCCCATGCGACCGGCCATTTCAAGGCCATGGCCAAGGAAGCGGGCGCGTTCCTGGTCCCGGCTGGCGGCGGATTCGGCCTGAGCAGCACCAGCGCCAACCTGGCCGGCGCCATCGGAGGTGAATTGTTCGAAATCAATGAGATGTACCCGGCCTCTCTCGCTGAGGCCAAGCGGCAAGGCGAGCAGGCCGCGGTCAAGAGCATGACCTTCGCCTTCAAGGCCGAGAAGATCCACGCCAAGATGTTCACCAAGGCCAAGCAAGCGGTCGACCGCAAGAAAGATGTCAAGCTCGGCCCCGTTCGCATCTGCACGGTGTGCGGCCACACGATTGAGGGCCGCCTGCCGAGCAAGTGCCCCGTCTGCGGCGCCGCCAAGAGCCGTTACGAATCGTTCGAGTAGGCCTCCTTGAGGCCTGTGACATTCCGGTCAGCCTCGGCCCCTCCCGGCCGGGGCTGATCTTTGCGCAGACCCATTGAAGCGTTTGCCGGCCGGACCAGCTAGAATGACTCGCCAGAGGCCCGTAACGCCCCAACACCATGGTTGAGCAACTACAGCAATTTCTCGAAAGCCTGTGGGACATCGTCGGCCAAATGTCCCCGTACTTGCTGTTCGGTTTCGCCATCGCCGGCGTGCTGAACGTGCTGATCGCCCCAGCTCGGGTCGAGCGCCACCTGGGCGGCAGCGGCCTTTGGCCGGTCGTGAAGGCGTCGGCCTTCGGCGTGCCCCTACCCCTGTGTTCGTGCGGGGTGATTCCGGTAGGCGCCTCGCTCCGCCGCCACGGCGCCGGCAAGGGCGCGACCACGGCCTTCCTGATATCCACCCCGCAGACGGGCGTCGATAGCGTCTTCGTGACCTTCAGCCTGCTGGGGCCGG
>CAYRZU010000010.1:0-59926 GCA_964428895.1 uncultured Planctomycetaceae bacterium | reverse complement strand
CTCCCCGACTTGGACTCGAACCAAGAACCTAGCGGTTAACAGCCGCTCGCTCTACCAATTGAGCTATCGGGGAAGATATTTACTTGTAGGTCGCCACTTATGCTCCTGCGACGAGCACAACATGATAGAAGATCGGCGATATTTGTCAATACGGTTAGGTCAAGTTCGCCCGACAGGGAACAGCTTCCGCGTTGGCCCAACGACCGATCGTGAGAGAACCGGAGGAACAGAGCATCTACATCCGGCAGCAGCCCATGGTTAGTATCACACCGGGTCAGACCGCCACGTTCTGAAGGGCTGGCGCAGGTCCCTGGACTGGGAGGTCGATCTTGACCAGATTGAGAACGCCCATCAGCGCCGTGACACACCGGGAATCGTAGCCGGCCGGCGTGCACCGTTCCAATTCCGCGACCGCCTGATGCGGCATCATGGCCGGGCGGTGCGGACGATCATGAATCATCGCGTCGTAGGCGTCGGCAACGGCCAATATCCGCGCGCCGAGAGGAACATTCTCGCCGGCGAGCTCGTCCGGATAGCCCGTGCCGTTGGCTCGTTCATGATGATGCCGAATCGCCGGCAGGACCGGCTGAAGCGACTCCAGCGGCTCGAGCATGTCGTGGGATAGTTGACTGTGATGAGCGATCAGGCGGAATTCCTCCTGGCCGAACCGGCGATCCTGGGCTATCTGGGGAAGCCCAAGCTTGCCAACATCATGGAGCTTGCCCGCCAGACCCAACATGCGGCACCATTGGTCCGGCTGATTCAGTTTGCGGGCCATCTGCTCGGCCAATCGCCCCACACTGTCACTGTGGCCCTTCCAGTAGCGGTCGCGTCCTTCGACGCAATCAATGATATTGCCAAGCATGTCGATGGCGCCTTGCTCGGACCGTTGCGACGTCTCATGCAGGGCGCAATACTGCCAATGAGACTGGCTGATCGCCCGCTGTAGCTTCCAGGCCGCCCATGCGATGGCGGCCCCGGCGATTAGGCCAACCCCGGCCGCTTCGGGCGTCCGACCGGACAAGATCAGGACCCAAGCGCCGAAGACCAACGACAGGACCAAGATGGTCCCGGTTAGGACGACCATCGGCCGCCCAGTGATCTGACGTTTTGTATTCGGTGACATGCCTATCCTCCTTCTTGAAGCGGGACCAGCTACCACCTCATGAAGACTTAGGATTCACACATGGAGGCAGGCAAATTGAGTCAGGGGAATTCACTACCCGGTCTTGCAGAAGGACAACGGATGTGCCGGCGTGGGGGTAGCTGACACAAGATGGAGGGGTCGCGGCCTACGTAGAAGATAGCCCCTTCAACGCCTTCACGAATCGGCCCAATCCGGGTTGGGTTGGGGGATTTGGGCGTCGATGCTCTCTCGCCAGGCCGCCAGCTTTCCGTGGAGATCGCCGGCAATCTCGGGATGCCGCTCCGCCACGTTGCGGCCCTCCCCGACATCCTCTCGCAGGTTGTAAAGCTCCAGTCGGCCGTCCTCGAAGAACTCGATCAGCTTCCAGTCCCCTTGCCGGACGGACGACCCCGGCGTGCCGCCTTGATTCCCATAGTGCGGGTAATGCCAGAAGATCGGCCGGTCGGTCAGTCCGTGGTTCTTTTCGCCGGTCAGCAACGGCAGGATGCTTTCGCCATCGCCGTGCTGATCCGGCATCGGATCGGCCCCCGCCATCTCCAGGAACGTGGGAAAGAAGTCCGGGCTCGTCACCGGCGTGCCGCACAGGCTCCCAGCCGCGACCTGCCTCGGCCACCGCACCAGCAGCGGCTCGCGCGTGCCGCCCTCATACATCCAGCCCTTACCCTCGGCTAGCGGAGCGTTACACGTGGGCGAGCCCTCGGCCGTGGCCAACCCACCGTTATCGGATGTGAAGATCACCATCGTATCGTCGGCCTTGCCGAGCTCATCCAGTGTCTCCAGTAGCCGCCCCACGTTATCGTCCAACGCCTTGATCATGGCCGCATAGACCGGATCGGACTGCACCAGACGCCGACACACACGCATGTCCCGCTTGTGCTCGCAAGCGAAGTGCTCGCCTTCTTCGAAGGTCCGCATCTGATCCAACCCCATCGCCTTGACCTTGGCCTCAAAGTGCGGGATATCCTCGGCCTTGGCCTCGATATGCGTATGCACCACGTAATAGGGCAGGTACAGGAAGAATGGATCGTCGCCGCTCCCACGGATCAACCGAATCGCCTCATCGGTCAGCCGGTCGGGCAGGTACTCGCCTTCCGGGCCGTCTTCCAGTCGCGGGTTCCCCCACGGGCTGAAATACCCGTTCCTCGGCGCCCCCCAGTCACAGCCGGCCACATTCTCATCGAACCCGTGCTTCTCCGGCCAATACTCCTCGCCGCCGAGGTGCCACTTGCCCACGTGATAGGTCCGATACCCCGCCCGCTCCTTCAGAGCCTTCGCCACGGTCACTTCTTCGGTCGGCAGGTGTTTGAGGTACGGCACTTCCAGCACCTTTCCTCGCTCCTCGCCGGGAATGTAATTGGTGATTCCGACCGTGGCCGGATACTTGCCCGTCAGAATGCTCGCCCGCGTGGGCGAACAAACCGGGCAGGCCGCGTAGGCATCGGTAAACTTCATGCCCTCAGCCGCAAGCCGATCGATGTGGGGCGTCTCATAGAACTCGCTGCCGTAACAGCCGAGGTCACGCCACCCCATGTCGTCGATCAGGATAAAGATGATATTAGGCTTAGCGGCCGGCATTTCCTCACACCCCCGCCCACATGGCCGCGACGGCCTCGTGGATTTGCTTTTCGATTCCGACCTGCAGCGCCACGCGGGTCGGCACGATAAAGGCGCAGCTTCGGCTCGGCCAGCAGGCGGCCTCGTAGCCCCCCTTTTCGCCCATGGCCAGGTCCGCATCGCAAGCGATGTACCCGCCGAAGTTATTGGCGTAGGCGCCGACCATCACATGCTTGAACGGAGCGTGCTCGTCGATCCACAACTGATATTCGCAGAACACTTCGCCCGAGAAACTCACCAGACCCCAGTCCGTTCCCAGAGAGATCATCGCCATTTCCAGCCGCATGAACTGCGGGTCGCCGGCATCCATCAGCCGGAGCATATCCTCACACGCCTCAATGCCGTCGACCTCGCCGAGGGCGTCGAGGCTATCCGGGCCTCCCTTTTCCGCCAACTGGGCCCGACCCTTGGCCAGCTCGGCCTCCACTTCCTCTCGCGGCGGGAAGTCGATACAGGGCAGGTTCACACGCTGCTTGACGATGTTGAGGGAATCGGCCGTGATGGGCTCGGCCGTTTTCAGAGCTTTGGTCACAGCGTCGCCAAGAGCGTTGCCGGCCTCTTCGGCCTTTTCGTAGCCGGCCGCTACGAAGTCGCCGTTGATATTGGCCCCGCACCCTTGCATGAAGATCGGCACGACGCCATCGCCAAGGTTCTTGCGAATCCGGGCGGCCGCATAGCCGGGGTAGTCGGCGCCAATCAGTGTGCTGGCCCCGTGCACAATCACCGGATGGGCCGCGTGCTCATACAGGGCCGCCATCAAGCTGCCGTCCTCGCCATACACCCCAAGCACGTCGGTCCACGGCACCACCGGGCCGTCCGGATTGGGAGCCATGTAGATAGTGCCGGCCTCGTCGGCCATGCGCCGGTGGGTGCCGACCTGCACCTCGGCTCGGCCGGCCCGATGCTGGACCGGCTTGGCCGCGGCGATCGCGTCGGCCACCAGCTTAGGTAAGGCCTTCCGCAGGCCATCCCGCCAGTCAGCCAGCAGAGGCACATCCCGCTTGTAGATGCTGGTCATCCAGCTCGGCGGGAACGGAGCGTTATGGGTATGGCTGA
Source organism: uncultured Planctomycetaceae bacterium (assembly GCA_964428895.1). Classification (GTDB taxonomy): domain Bacteria; phylum Planctomycetota; class Phycisphaerae; order SM23-33; family SM23-33; genus HyVt-337. The sequence continues at coordinate 56,109 of CAYRZU010000010.1, read as the reverse complement.
ACTGCAGCAACGCCAGGTCCACGCCGGTGGCTTTGCGAATCAACGAGATCAGTTCATCGGCGAACTCCCACCCCATGCCGATCAGGTCGATCCCGAGGATCGCGACCTTCTGGGCCCCGTCATCCAGCACCAACACACGGGCCATCAGCGGATCGTGGACGCCCGTGCTTTCGGCGACCGGCCCAAGCAGCCAACAACCCACCGGAGGGGTCACTTCGATTTCAGCAACGCCGGCTTTCATGGCAGACTCCTATAGGTGCTTCAAGTTAGATGCGTGTGATAGAGGAAACTCTAGCGATTCCGACGCCCAAAATCGAGCGAGCGCTAACATGAACAAACCGGAACAGATCGCCGAACAATCCGGTGCGCGCCCATCGATTTGTCGGGGGTAGCGCCCCGGTTTGTTCACCCCACCACGGGGCGCTACCCCAGACACTTTGACCGCGAACGCATCCCCTTTTCATGTCGCCCCAAGTATACGTTCCGACCAAGTGACCCGTTCGCGCATCCGCATGGCCGTGTAATCTCAGTTTCACTCAGACCGTCAGATTTGACAATGCGGTACGGCGTGGGGTTGAAGGGCGAGGGGCGTGGGCCGAGCTACCGAAACTGACCTGGCAGGCGCTGTGGACGCGTTGTCTGCGACGTCTTGGGTCGGTGAGGCCGACGATCCCCCGTGGGCCGGGCCGGCTTTCTTGTGCCCCGTCGCCTTGGCTTGCGAATCCTCTTCATGTCTCAGCCATGTAGGGTGGGCATGCTTGCCCACCGAATCCAATCGCCCCATGGTGGGCAAGCATGCCCACCCTACGGTTACCACTCGAAGAACCCCGTGGCCTCCAACTGGCCGACTAGGGCGACTTCTTGGTCGCTGGTCAACGACTTGAACGGTGGGCGCGGGGGGCCGACGTTGACGCCCAGGAGCTTCATGCAGTGCTTGCTGGCGGCGGGGTAGCTGAATGACTTCAACGTGTTGATCAGGCGGATGGCCTTCAATTGATGCTCGCGGGCGGCGGCTAGGTCGCCCGTGTTAAAGGCGTCCCAGACCTTTCGGTAGACCGGCGAGGCGAAGTTGTAGCTGCTGCCGATGGCGCCGGTGGCGCCGACGACCAGGGCCGACAGGAGCATTTCGTCGCGGCCGTAGAGCAGTTGGAGGCGGTCGGCGAATTGGTCCACGCAGTCGGCGTATTCGTCCAGTTCCTTGTGGGTATATTTGACGCCCGCCAACGTGGGCACACGCGGGAGGGCCTTGGTGAGCAGCTCGGCCACCGATAGCTCCACGCCCGTCATGACGGGGATGTGGTAGTAATAGAGCGGCGTTTGGGGGGCCGCCGCAGCCAGTCGCTCGTACCAATCGACCAGGGCGTCCAGATTGGGCGGCTTGAAGTAGCACGGCGGCGCGCCCGCGACGGCGTCGGCGCCGAGTGATGCGGCGTGGGCGGCCAGTTCGCAGGCGATATCGAGACTCTCATGGCCAACGTGGATGACGACCTTGAGTTTGCCCTTGGCCGCAGCGGCGAAGGCTTCCGCCACCTCCATGCGCTCAGCAACGCTGAGGCAGGTGAATTGCCCCGTGGTTCCGCCGGGCAGGATGCCGCTGACGCCCCTACCCGCCAGCAAATCCACGTAGTCACCCGCGACGTCTAACTTCAGCCGTCCGTCGTCGTCCATCGGCGTGAAGACCGCCGCCATCAGCCCATTCAGTTGCTCACCCATGCCATTGTTCCGTAAAGATGGTATCCTGCCGGCCGCCGTGCCTGTTGGCGCGGCCGCGCGACGACAAGGATACGGGTATGCTCGCATTGAATATACAGTGGATCATGTTCGTTTGCCTGTGGTTCCCGATCGGGGTGGCCCTGCTGGTCATCCTGGCGGTGGTGTTGGTCCTGATCTTCGGCAGCGCCAAGTGCCGGGTGTGCGGGTCCAAGGCCGTTCGCCCGGCCAAGCCTCGCGGGCAGATGCTGCCGACCGACGAGTCGGCCAAGGTGACGTATCTTGTCTGCGAGGAATGCGGGGCGGCCTTCACCTACAGCCACCGGTGGACCCAGCTCAGCGAAGCCGAGAAGAATGACCTGATATTCGATGACGGCCCGCCCGCCGAGTAACGCCCGCCGCTACTCGTCCGGTGAGATCTCCGCGATGAAGGCTTCCATCGCGGCCTGGATGTCGGCATCCGCCTCGGCCTCGGCGACCTGCTGGGCCTGGGCCAGGATCTTCGCTTGGTCGGCGTCGGTCATGCCGGCGACCATGATGGGCCCGTTGGTCGCAATCGATTTGGCCATCACCAGGCGTGCTTCGATGGAGAAGGCGTCGTCGATCGTCACCGCCGTCAGGATACCCTCCATTTGCTCGGTCATCCCGCTCCAGGCATCCTGGAAGTTCCCGAGAGTTTCGGCATCGTCGGGATCGTCGGGGTCGAGATCGGCGACGGCCTCATTGATCAGTTCCCCTACCTGGCGACTCCCGACGAGCGTGGCCGCCATGAGGTGGGCGATCTCTTCAGCGACGTCAACATCCGGCCCGTAGGCGTCGGAGTATTTGTTCAGTATGTCAGCCAGCGCGATCAGCATGTGGCCGCCCATTTTCAGCCGTTCGCTAACCTCAAAGGTCGGGTCCATCAGGACGGCCATGTTGACCGCGCGGATGATCTTGTCGAACATGAGGATCGCCGAGCCGGGGGTACTCGCCCGGCTGGATCGCATCGAGGTAGGCGTTGGCAGCCTCGAATTCCTCATGCGTCCAGGCCGTGTCGATATCCGGCGCGGCGGGGGCATCGGCCTGCCCCACCGGCGTGGCCGAGGGCCCGTCGGTCGTGGGTTGGCCCGCGGGGCGAGCGGCGGGCGTATCCGGCGCGTCGGGGTCACCGACCGGGCGGGCGCTCGGGGGGTCCCCGTAACACGTGGACGCAACCAACAACCCCACCAGCACGAGACCGATCCAACGAGACTTGGTATTCATGTGTGTCCTGCCTTTCCTGGCCGCCTCCGCAGCCGTGTCTTCATCATACGCTCGCCTGTTGCGGGTGCAACAGATTGCACGCCCACCCTAGGCTGCTGCGGGCCTCATTCGCCATTGGACATTTGACTTTGGTCATTCGATGCGTCAGCATCTCCGAATCATGCGAGTACTATCAGGCATTCAGCCGTCGGGGCGGTTGCATATTGGCAACTACTTCGGCGCAACGCGGCAGCACTTGCGGCTGCAGGATGAAGGGAATACGTGCTTCTACTTCATCGCCAACTACCACGCGCTGACGACCATTCAGGATCGGGTTGAGCTGGAAGACATCTGCATGCACGTGGCGATGGCGTATCTGGCGATGGGGCTGGACCCGAAAAAGAGCGTGTTCTTCATGCAGTCGGACGTGCCGGCGGTGACCGAGCTGTGCTGGATCCTCAACTGCCAGTGCCCCATCAGCCTGATGGAAAAGGCCACCAGTTTTAAGGACAAGGTCGCCCGCGGCCTGGCCGCCAGCATGGGCCTGTTCGACTATCCGGTGCTGCAGGCGGCGGACATCATTATCTATGATGCTGAGTGCGTCCCCGTCGGCGCCGACCAGAAGCAGCACATCGAGATGACGCGCGATATCGCGGGCAAGTTCAACCGCACCTACAACCAGGACGTGTTCGTGCTGCCCGAGCCGTTCATCGTGCCCGAAGTCGCGGTCGTGCCCGGCATCGACGGCCAAAAGATGTCCAAGAGCTACGGTAACACGATCGAGATCTTCGCGACGCCCAAGCAGACCAAGAAACGCTGCGGAGCGATCGTTACGGACTCCACGGCCTTGGAAGACCCCAAAGACCCCGAGGCCTGCAACGTGTTCGCCCTGCTGAAGCTGTTCGCCGAGCAAGCGGAGTTGGATGAAATCGCCGCCAGCTATCGCGCCGGCGGCTACGGGTACGGCCACGCCAAGAACCGCCTGGCTGAGTTTATCAACGAGCTATTCGCCCCGGCCCGGGAAGCCTACCCCAAACTGGAGGCCGACCCCGACTACGTCCGCGACGTTCTCCGCGACGGCGGCCGACGCGCCCGCGAAGTGGCCCAGGCCACCATGGCCCGCGCCCGCGAGGCCTCCGGCTTGCTGACGCATCCGTAGCGATCCCCATGCCCACGCAAGCGTGGGCATGGCACCCAGAGGACGCCCGTCGTCAATGCCCTTGCGCTACTGCCCGGTTCGGCCGCTTGGCGATCTGCAATCCCATCACGGCGAATTCCAGGGCCGCGAATGAAGCAAAGAACACCACGAACGGCGTTCGATTGAGATTCGCAATCATCATGGCTGTGAAGACGAGCCCGAATGACCCATAGGCCCACCATGGCAATGAATTGCACCAAGACCCGTATCGCTTGCTGGCCTGCTTGAAACGCCGGCGAATGAACAGGCCCAACGGGAGCCCCACAACCACCCCAATGCCGCACGCCCACAGTACGAGCTGAAGATCTTCAGACATTGTGTCATCCCTTCTGCACTCAATAAGAGCAGGTTAGCAGATCGAACGTTCGACCGTCAACCAGGGCCCCATTCCTTCGCGCTGTGCATCGCGGCCCTTTCCAAAAACATCTCCTGCATCCGGCGCATCCCTGCTAATATCTCCCGGTCATGGAAGAAGACTACCGCGTCAATCTGGATATCTACAACGGCCCGATGGATCTGCTGCTGTATCTGATCCGCCGAGACGAGGTGGACATTCACGACATCCCCATCGCCCGGATCACCCAGCAGTTCGTTCAGTACGTCGAACTAATCAAGCAGCTCGACCCGAACCTAGTCGGCGACTTCCTGGTCATGGCGGCCACGCTGATGGAAATCAAGACGCGGATGCTCCTACCGGCGGCCCCTGAGGGAGAAGAGGGCGAGGACGAGTTCGCCATCGACCCGCGCGGCGAGTTGGTCCGACAACTGTTGGAGTACAAGCGGTTCAAGGACGCCGCCGGCGACCTCAGCACCGCCGCCCAGACGCAGGCCCTGCAGCACGCCCGCCGCCCGGGCGCGCTCAAGCTGGATTCCGAGGAGCAGGACTTAGAGGACGTGCAGGTCTGGGACCTGATGAACGCCTTCACCAAGGTGCTCGAGTCGATCGGCCAGGACGCCAAGTTCCACGAGGTCATCTACGACGACACGCCCATCGAACTGCTCGAACTGGACATCGTCGACCGCCTGCAGCGAGACGGGGCCATGCCGTTCGAGCAGATCTTCGCCGGAGCGACCAGCCGCGTGCAGGTGGTGGGATTGTTCCTGGCTATGTTGGAACTGGTGCGAACCCAGAAGGTCTTCGCGCGACAAGAGGCGAACTTCGGCGAGATCTTCATCGAGTTGAACGCCAACCCCCCCAGCCAAGAGCAACTGGCTGCATTGGGCCACACCACCGCTGCGACGCCGCCGGATGATGAGGCGGATGTCGGAGACGACGAGACCTCCGAGGACGAAGGACTGGCCGATGAGCATCGAGAGCAAGCTGAGTGAATTGGGGCTAGACCTGCCGGAGGCGCCCAAGCCGGTTGGCTCGTACGTGCCGACAGTCCGGACGGGCAATCTCGTCTTCACGGCCGGTCAGCTACCCGGCAAGGCGGGCAACTTGCTGGCCCAAGGCCACGTGCCGAGCCAGTGCTCTCTCGAAGACGCTCAGGCCGGCGCCCTCCAAGCGGCGATGAATGCGTTGGCCGCCATCAAGGCCGAAGTCGGCTCACTCGACGCCGTCACACGGATCGTGCGCGTCAACTGCTTCGTGAACTCCTCGGAAGGCTTTACCGATCAGGCCAAGGTCGCCAACGGCGCATCCGATCTGCTCAAGGCCGTCTTCGGCGAGGTCGGCCTCCACACCCGCTGCGCCATCGGCGCGGCCGAACTCCCTCTCAACGCGGCGGTCGAACTCGACCTGATCGTGGAAGTGGCCTAACCCACACTCCTACGGCTCAGCCAAGCCCAGGATGTGCGGCTTGGCAGTCAGAACGAACTCACTGCCCGCGGGCCGGCCTCGGGTGGGGTCGATGGTCTCGGGCACATTGAAGTCCACGAATCCGCTTCTGCCCTTGCCGTCGATATGGACACTCAGCGTGGGGCGATACTCAACGGCGATCTTTCGCCATTCCTCCGCCGGCCCGCGGAAGCGGCTTACGACTCGGTGTTGATTCCGCACACGCTGCCAGCCGCCGGCGTGCTTCTCGAAGTACCACAGTTCGACGCGCCAGATAACATCGTCCTTGCTGGCGACGAACTCCCGCGTTCGCAGCAGTTCGACCAGCATGGTCGCCCGCTTGCCGTGGCCCTGGAGATAAAGCACACGACGGGTGTCCATGAAATCCGTCATGTCCGCCACGAATCTCAGTAGCGCGTCGGTGTCGGCTTGGGAGAAGGGCCGATTGACCTCGGGAGGCAGGCCGAGCTGCTTGCGCCGGGCCGCAGCCAGACGCAGCAGGCGGGCGTCGACGAAGGACAGATCGATCCCCTCGATGCGGCGGCCGTCGGTGTGTTCTACGATGAGGTCGTAGGCGGCGTCGCCGGGCAAACCGTTGAACAGGAACTTGCCCGTAACCGGATCGCGTTGGCCCGTCTGGTAGGCCTTGCCGGTCTGGCGTGAAACCAGTTGGAGGCTCCGGACGTCTTGGCCCGGCTTGATGGCGCCGGCGACACGGCCGACTTTGGGGGGTCGAATCGGCGGAGGCGCCACCTTGCCGTCTTGAGCCACAAGAGCCGCCAGCGATCCCAGCAGCGCGACCCCTCCGACCGCAACAACCAGAATGATCCATCGCCCGCCCATGATCGCCTCGTTGGTCATCCACCCAGCAGTGTGGCGGCGTCGGCAGCGGCCTCGGCGGCCATGACCTGGCCGAAATAGACGCGATGGAAATCACCGGCGGGATACGCCCCGTCGATGATGGACTGGGCGAGCGTGTCCGGCAGGACGTCGTTGTGGTGAACGACCTTGCACTCGTAGGTCACCGGACACTCCGCCACCAACGGCGCGCCCACGGTGGCGGCGCGGGTGGCGTTGAGGTCGCACTCGGCGAACTTGTTGATGTCCCGCCCGCTGAGCGTGCCGCAGACGCCGCACGCTTTGGCCATGTCGGGGGTGGGCGTGTTGACGCTGAAGGCCTGGGCGTGTTCGATGCACTCGTACGTGTACCGACTGGGGCGAACCAGCACCACCCACATCGGCAGGCCCCACACCACGCCCAGCGTGCCCCAGCCGATGGTCATGATATTGGGCTTTCCGTCCGGGTTGTACGCACCCAGCAGCAGGCCGTCGCCCCGCAGACCTTTCATCACCGCGGCGTAGTGGTCGAAGGTGTCCATGACGTCTCGATTCATCGGCTTTCTCCTATTCGGCGCCGTCCCAGCAGAACGTACAGAGCTGTTCCTTGGGCAGGCCCACCGCCTCGACCAAATCGTCGAGCTTCTGGTACTTCAGCGAGGTCAGGTTCAATCGCCGGGCGATGCGGTCGACCATAGCGCAGTGCTTGTCGCCGCAGGGGTCGGCATATTGTTCGATGTTCTTGCCGTCGGCGCCTTCGAGCTCACAAATCGCCCGTCGGCCGGCCAGGTCCAACTCCGAGCGGCTCCGCGAGAAGTTCAGGAACTTACAGCCATAAATCAGCGGCGGGCAGGCCGGCCGCATGTGCACTTCCTGGGCGCCGGCGTCGTAGAGGCGTTGGATGGTGTCGCGCAGCTGCGTGCCGCGGACGATGGAGTCCTCGCAGAACAGCATCCGCTTGCCGTCGATCAGTTCCTTGATGGGGATCAGCTTCATCCGAGCGACCAGGTCCCGAATATCCTGGTTCTGCGGCATGAAGCTCCGCGGCCAGGTGGGCGTGTATTTCACGAACGGGCGACGATACGGCACGCCGGCTTCGGCGGCATAGCCCACCGCGTGAGCGGTACCGGAATCCGGAACGCCCGCGACCATGTCGACCTCCACGTTGTCCCCCCGGGCCAAGGCGGCGCCGCAGCGGTTACGGCTGTCTTCGACGTTGATGCCCTGATACGTCGACGCCGGGTACCCGTAGTAGACCCACATGAAGGTGCAGACCTGCATGCGCTTGCCGGGGGCGGCCTTGACCTCGATGCCGTCGGGCGTCATCAGCACGATTTCGCCGGGCCCGAGGTCGCGAACGGTGGTGTAGCCCAAGTTCGGAAAGGCGCAGGTCTCCAGGGTGGCCGCGTGGGCGCCGTCTTTTCGCCCGATGATCACGGGCGTTCGGCCAACCTTGTCGCGGGCGACGTAGATGCCCTCCTCCGTCAGCAGCATAATCGAACACGACCCTTCCACCGAGTCCTGCACGCGGCGAATGCCGTCGGTGAAGCTATTCTCCTGGTTGATCAGCGTGGCGATCAGTTCGGTGGGGTTGACCTCCCCGCCGCCCATCTCCGAGAAGTGCGTGTGACGCTTACCGAACGCCTTGGTCACCAGAGCATCGAGGTTCTTGACCACCCCGACGGTGACGACGGCATAGCGGCCCAGGTGGCTGCCGATGATCAGCGGCTGGTCCTCATAGTCACTGATCACCCCCACGCCCTGGTGGCCGGCGAAGCGGGTGATGTCGTCCTCGAACTTTGAACGGAACTGGGCGTTCTCGATGTTGTGGATCACGCGGGTAAAGCCCTCGTGATTCAGCGTGGTCAGCCCCCCGCGTCGCGTGCCCAGGTGCGAATGGTAGTCCGTCCCGTAGAACAGATCGGTTACACAATCCTCTTTCGACGCTACACCGAAGAAACCGCCCATGGTTCAACTCCTTTGCTCAACATCAACCGGTGGAGGTGTCGGCCGACATTCCGTGATCGGCCGGTTCGTGCTATTCGTATGTTCGTCCGCCCTTGCTCGCGCGGCCCAGATTGCGTTTGGCGGCGCGGAACAAAGCGTTGCCGCCCTTGGTCGGATACTTGCCCATCACACAGCCCACGCACAGGCTGTCGTCGGCAGCCTCTAGGCACGGCGCCAGATCCTCGACGTAAAGGTACCGCAAGCTGTCGATTTTCAACGCCTTGGCCATCTTGGCCAATTGCTCCTCGCTGGGCACTCCGATGTAGCGGCCGCGAATAAAGGTCGGCGCGAACAACTCATCCAGCGTGGACATGTCGATGCCATAGAAGCACGGCGCCACAATCGGCGGGCAGGCCACGCGGACGTGGATTTCCTTAGCGCGGCCGCGCTTGCGGATTTGCTCGGCCAGTCCACCCAGCGTGGTCGACCGCACGATCGAATCCTCGATCAGGAACACCCGCTTGCCTTCAAGCACCATCGGCAGCGGCGTGTATTTGCTCTTGGCGCTTTTCTTGCGGGTGTTGCTGGGCTGGATGAAGGTCCGCCCGACGTAGCGGTTGCGGATCAGCCCTTCCATGGAGGGTAGGCCCAAATGGTAGGCGAAACTGTCGGCGGCGGCCTTGGCGGTATCCGGCACGGGCACCACGATGCAGTTGTCGTCGATGGGTTGATCTTCGCGGGCGGCCATGCGCTCGCCCGAGCGGGCCCGCGCAGTGTAGACCCCGGCGCCGTCGATCTCCGAACCGACGTTGGCGAAGTAGACCCACTCAAAGAAACACCGAGCCTTGCGTTTGGGCTCGGCGTATTGCTCGAGCCGCAGGCGCCCGTTTTCAATGATGGCCATCTGTCCCGGCTCGATGTGATGGATATCGGCAAAGCCCAGGTTCGACAGCGCCACCGACTCGCTGGCGGTCGCGAACAGGTTGCCTTCGACCGCGTACGCCAGCGGGCGGAAGCCCATCGGATCGCGCGCCGCAAAGAGGCGGCCCATCGCGTCGAGGAAGACAATATTGAAGGCTCCGTCGTATTCCCGAGCCAGCGAGCGTATCACCTTGGGCAGGTCGGGCTTCTTTTCGCCGCGGAGGCGGTAGCTCAGGCCGTGCAGGATCAGTTCGGTATCGGTATTCAGCGTGAAATGGTAGTGGCGTTTGGCCAGCAAGCGGTCGCGGAGCTGGCGGTAGTTGGCTAGGTTGCCGTTGAAGGCGAAGGAAAACCACTTCCACAGCCGCCCGTGGACGCGTTCGAACGGCTGAACGTAGCGCGGGCCGTCCTGCCCGCATGTGGCGTAGCGAGTATGCCCGATGGCGGCGCGCCCGGCGACGCCGTCGAGAATCTCCCGGGCCTGGTCGGGCTGGTTCAGGCGGAACGCCTCGGCCACCATACCCACGTCCTTATAGGTTTCGAGGTAGCGGATGCGGTCGGGGGAGTAGCTGGTCAGCCCCGCGGCTAGCTGCCCGCGGTTCTGGAGGTCCAGCAGCATTGAGGGGATCAGGGGAGAAACGTTGCCGTCGGCGATCAGGCGGCTGGCCTTGCCCGGCGGGCCCACGGGCTTGTCCAACCAGTACAGGCCGGCCACGCCACACTCATGATGAATCGTTTCGCTCATGCTCCGTCACTCAACAAAACGTCCGAAAGCCTCGGCGGGAAGGACGGAGAATAGCATGTTGGGTCGGGTGACTCAAGCCGCCGCCGAAATGGGCGCATAGAGAGGACGGGTCGGCCAAGGAAAATCGGCCGGCCCGTCCATTGCACGCTGTACTGTAGCGTCTTACCGAATCAGGTAGTTACGTCCGCGAAGTTGAATGAGCAGTTCCTCATCCGCCTGCTGGGTGGCCAGCACGCGGTTTTCCTCGGTGGTATTGGCGCGAACGATCTCGAAGTACTCGTCACTCATCCGTTCGACAACGGTGATCGAGTCCTTGTCTCTCTCGGGGTCCACGTCGGTCGCGCTGGAGTCGATCCACTGACGCCCGCGCTGGTAGATGGCGCGGTTCCCCACGCGGCGAACGGTGCTCACCGACCGCTTCGTGCCGGACTCGTAGTCATCGACCGAGTCATCGCCCATCACCACCGTGCTCGTCGAAGGGCTGGGCGAATCGGCCGGAACTTGTTCGGCCACCTTCATCGCCCGTCGATTGCCGGCCCCAACCTGGCCCGTGCCGCCGGTGACCTGGCCGAGATCGTCGGTCTCTTCGCTCGCGCGAGCGTTGAGCCCGTCCCGGTCGGCCAGTACGGTCGTCTCGTCGGCCAGGAAGCTGGTATAGGGCGTGATGATGCCGTGTTTCATACTCAGCCGCACCAACTCGTCGATCACTTCCTGCGATTCACCGTTCAACTGGATCTGATCCAGCAGCCACCCGATCCGCCGGACGGCCCAGAGCGTTTCGACGAACGGGAACCGCTTGTCGCCCGGCGTGATCTCCACCGGGTATTCGAAGCCGCGTTCGGCCCCGCCATAGTTGCCCGTGACCACCAATTGAGTCATCTGGCGGGAACTATTGAAGGCAAGTTTGTCGACGTCCTGAGTTGGATAGCGGCCGACCACCACGAGTTGGTCACCCTCGAACAGATCGCCCAGATCCTGCGGGTATTGCTGGGTGAGTGTCACCCCCGTCAGCGACACCTTCAGGTTGGTCATGATCGGGTTGCGGATCTTGCTGTACAGCGCAGCCACCTTGGACTCGATGGGTTCATCCGGCTTGACGTAGTTGCTGCGGCCGCGGCTGTCGATGGTGAGCTTGTCCAGCAGACGTACGTTGACGTCGTAGCCCACCCCAAACGCGAACACCCGGGCGCCGGCCTTGTTAGCGTTCTTGGTCTCGGCCAGGATGGCGCTTTCGTTGGTGTTGCCGACCGTGGGCAGGCCATCGGTCAGGAAGATGATGTACTTGGCTCGGGGTTGCGAGGGGGCTTCCCTGGCCTCGACCGTCGGCTTGGCCGACATGGCCATGGCCTGCTGCAGCGCCTCGTGGATATTCGTTCCGCCGGCGGCCTCGGTGGAGTCCAACCGCCCGAGGGCTTGCTCGCGCATGTCCTTGGATGCCGGCTGCAGCATCTCGAAGAACGGTTCGACGGTATCGCTGTAGACGATCAGGTTGAAGCGGTCCTTTTCGTTGAGGCGTTCGATGATGAATCGGCCGGCCTCACGGGCCTGGCGGATTTTCTCGCCGCTCATCGAGCCGCTGCGGTCGAGCACGATCACCACGTCCTTGGGGACGATTCTTTCTCGGTCGACGGTCGGGTTTGGACTGATCAGCATGAGGAAGTAGCCGTCTCCTCCGGCGGCCGGGTCGTAGGTCAGCAGCGTGGCCCCGACGTTGTCGTCCGACGCGGTGTAGAACAGTTGGAAGTCCGTGGCCGGTCGCACGTTCTGCTGGTGGTAGGTGGCGATCACGCGCCGCGGGCCGGTCCGCTCCAGCGACACCTTGTGCGTGGGCGAATAGACGTTGGAGATGTCGGCCGGGGCCTCGACGTCGACCGTGACCTTCACGTCCCGAATCGGCTGGGCCGAGAACTTCTCGGTGTTGAGCGGATACCAGACCTCCACGGTCGAGTCGGTCTTCTTGCAGATGTACTTGTACGTCACGTGCACCTTGGCGGGCTTGCCCACCTCTAGCGGGAACGCCCGCGTGCGGTACAGGCCGAACCCCGCGTATTCCAGCAGGGCCGGGTCCTTCTTCTTGCGGACGATCTCCTCGTAGATCTTCCTCGCCTCGTCGGCTTTGAGCAGCTTGGCCGCGAACTCCTTGCCGTCGACCATCAGTGTCATCGAATCGATGGCCGCATCGGGCGGCACGGGAAACAGGTACTCCACCTCGATCATGCCGGAACCGGTGTTGACGAACTCCTGGGTGATACTGACAGACGCCACCTGCTGCCGAACGCGAACGTCGACGTGGTGATACGTCACCGCCCAGTTGCCCTGGACTTTAAGCTCCGGGTCGATCGGCACAATCATGCCGTCGGCCCAGACCCCGCCGGCCAACACCCCCACCATCAGCAATGCCGCCAACACACACCGCGGCCTCGAGACATGCCTATTCGAACAGTTCATCGCTGAACTCCTTCAAGTCGAAGTTGCGCCGCGCCCTGATACTTGAGACGCACACAGTCGGCCGGAAGTTCCGGCCTTCCAGAAAATCCTATCCCCAAATCCCTTACGTGCGCAGAAAAAACGGCCGGGTCGGCCCGGCCGTTTTCGATCATGCTATCTTCTGTCCGCCTACCCCAACTTCTCTCGCACAAACGCTAGCACTTCGTCGGTCTTGATGCGGGATTGATCTAGGGTGTCGCGGTCGCGGATGGTCACGGTTTGGTCTTCCAGGGTCTGGCCGTCCACGGTGACGCAGAACGGCGTGCCTGCTTCGTCCTGGCGGCGGTAGCGTCGGCCGACGGCGCCCTTTTCGTCGTAGAAGGCGGCGAGCCCGGCGTCGCGGACCTGTTCGTAGATGCCGCGGGCGACTTCGGGCATGCCTTCCTTCTTGACCAGCGGGAAGACCGCCACCTTGATCGGGGCGAAGCGAGGATGCAGCTTCATCACGACACGTGTCTGCATTTGGCCCTTCTCGTCGGGGGCTTCGTCCTCGGTATAGGCCTCGCACAAGAAGGCCAGCGTGGCCCGGTCGACCCCGCCGGAGGGCTCGATCACATAAGGGATGAACCGTTCCTTGCTCTCATCGTCGAAGTACTGCAGGTCCTTGCCGCTATACTCCTGATGCTTGGACAGGTCATAGTCGGTTCGGTTGGCGATACCCTCCAACTCGCTAATGCCGAACGGGAACTCATACTCCACGTCGGCGCAACTGGCGGCGTAGTGGGCGAGTTCGTCTTCCTCGTGGTCGCGCAGGCGGAGCTTGCTGCTGGTCAGGCCGTGATCGAGGTACCACTGGAACCGCGTGTCTCGCCAGTGCTCGTACCACCGATCGGCCTCGCTTGGGTGGCAAAAGAACTCGATTTCCATCTGCTCGAACTCGCGCGAGCGGAAAGTGTAATTACGGGGGTTGATCTCGTTCCGAAAGGCCTTGCCGATCTGGGCAATGCCGAACGGCACCTTCAGCCGCGAGGAATCCAGCACGCTCTTGTAGTCGGCGAAGATGCCCTGGGCCGTCTCCGGGCGCAGGTAGGCCACGGAGGTGGAATCCTGCATGGCGCCGACGTGCGTCTCGAACATCAGGTTGAACTGTCGCGGTGGGGTCAGTTCTCCGGCGCAGGACGGGCACTTGCCCGTTGCGCCGTCAGGCGCCTGGTCGGCGCGGAACATGGTCCAGGTGATCTCGTCAGCCTTTTGCCCAAGGCGACGGCGAATCTTGCTGGACGCCCCGGCGGCGATGGCCTCTCGGGCCATGTCCTCGGTCTCGGCCTCAACGGCGCCGGCGAGGACCTCCGCTTCCCCGGCAACAGCCGAAACCATGAAGACCCGGTCCGCTCGGAAGCGGGCCTTGCACTCGGTGCAATCGACCATGGGATCGGAAAAGCCGCCCACGTGGCCGGACGCTTCCCACACGCGGGGGTTCATGATGATGGATGCGTCGAGGCCGACGATGTCGTCGCGCCGGCGGACGGTATCCTCCCACCAGGCGGCCTTGATGTTGCGCTTCAGCTCCACGCCGAGGGGGCCGTAGTCCCAGAATCCGCCGATGCCGCCGTAAATCTCCGACGACTGGAAGATGAAGCCCCGTCGCTTGCACAGGGCCACCAGTTTGTCCATCAACACGTTGGAGTTATCCGCCATCATGGGCTCCTGAGGTCAGGTGAAACCGGCATGATACGGGGTTGGCCGGGGCCTGACAAGACGCCGCGTGGGCAACGAGTTGCCCACCCTACAGTGCTCCCTACTGCCCCGGCCGGTGGATTCGGGGCGGGTGGACCTCGGCGATTCTCCAAACGACGCCGCGCTTGACCCACCAGACGCGCCATTCCAGCGGGGTGGACTTCAGGACCGATTCGTCGGAGTCACTGGTCATCACGGTGATGATCTCGCTGACGGGGTGTTTGCGCATTTCGAGCTCGAACCGGCTGACGCGGACGCTGGAGATCTTGTACTGCTCAGCGGCGGCTTCGGCGGCGCCGATGGTGGCGGCCTTGTCGAGCCGGTCGCCGCCGTAAGGGCCCAGGTTGACGATCACGCCGTCGCCCAGGTATTCTCTGAGGGCTTGGGTCTTGCCGGCCGCCAGGTCTTGGCCGATCAGGCCGACGGTGCGGATCATCTGTTCGCGGTCGGTCACGACCAACACGGAGGTCAGCCAGACCACCACCGCCAAGGCTGCCGGCACCACCAGCAGGCAGGCGGCCCGGCGGGTGCGGCGTTCGTACCAAACAGCCAGCAGGATGACCTCGAGAAAGGCCATCCCCACCAGGAACCAGAATGGGTTCTCGAACAGCATGCGAGTGAGTGTGTCCATGCCGCACATTGTAACGACCGGCCAGAGCGGGCCGAAGCGCCCCCTGCCCGCCGGGCGATAGAAACGGTACGTCCATGTCCGAGTCCGACCATCCTCCCGCCGAACCGACACTGCTCCGCGTGGGCGAGGCCGCCAAGGCCGCCGGCGTCGGCCGACAGACGCTGGAATACTACGTGATGCTCGGTCTGGTCGAACCCATCCGCAAACCCGGAGCTCGGGGGCGGTTCTTCGACGACAAGCTCATCCGCCGTGTCCGGCTGATCAATCAACTAAACGAATCCGGTTACACGCTGCGGGATATCCGTGAGACCTACCTGCAAGACCGCTAAGCGGCGGTGCTTCCCCTGCCGCAACGGGGACCATACAATGCCCACCCATGGCTAAGAAGTTCGTCAAACTGTCTTTGGCCTTCAAGTTCCGCTTGCTGATGGGCGGCGCGGTGATGGGCATTATCGTCGCGGCGCTGGTCCTGCCGTGGGCGGCCATGGAATTGGTGGCCGTCCAGCACGAGGTGGAGCAGCCCGGCGAGGAATTGGCCCGGTTGCGACTCAATGAATGGTCGCGCCAGCACTGGGCCGCCCCCGATGAGCCCAGCCGGGTCGAGCAGTGGTACAGCACCGGCGCCAAAGGCGGCGAACGCGCCGGGCCGCGTGTGATCAAGCTCAAGCCCGTACCGGTGCTTCGGGGGTCGGCCCTGACGGCCTACCAGGCCTTCAGCAGCAACGCCGGCCAGGACCTGGCCAGCTTCGACACCGAAAGCGAACAGGAAGTACCCGTCTATCGCGTCTTTCGCCCGTTGCGCAACCGGGGGGATTGCATGACGTGCCACAGCAGCGCCAGCCACCCCAGCGCCCCGCAATACGAGCCGGACGAACTGGTGGCCATGATCGAGGTGACCATGCCCGACCCGCCCGACGCGATCTGGCTGTGGGCGGCGCGCGGGGCGTTCATTCTGGGCGGCGTGACCGCGGCGCTGCTGGCGTTCATTTTGTTCGCGGCGATCAGCCAGCGGCTGGTGCTTCGGCCGGTCGACCACCTCCGCGAGCTGACCGACAAGGTAGCCGAGGGCGACCTGTCCGTCCGCAGCGCCCTGACCAGTCAGGACGAACTCCAGCACCTGGGGGACGGCTTCAACAGCATGCTGGAGGCCATTGAGGCCCAGCACGCCAAGCTGCGAGCGGCCAACCGCGCGTTGGACCTAAAGCTTAACGAACTGACCGAGGCCAACGTCGCCCTGTTCGAGGCCAACCGCGTCAAGAGCGAGTTCCTGGCCAATATCTCCCACGAGTTGCGCACGCCGCTCAACAGCATTATCGGGTTCGCCGATCTGCTGGCCGACGCCGCCGACGACCGCGTCCGCCGCTACGGGCAGAACATCTCCACCTCGGCCAAGAACCTGCTGAACATGATCAACGACCTGCTCGACCTGGCCAAGATCGAAGCCGGCAAGACCGACATCCGCCTGGACAAGGTCTCCGTGGCCGCCACCTGCGAAACGCTAACCGCCCTGCTACAACCCTTGGCCGATAAGAAGCAATTGGAACTGAAGCTTGAATTGGCCGACGACCTTCCGCTGATCACCACCGACGGCGGCAAGTTACAGCAGATCCTCTACAACCTGCTCTCCAACGCCATCAAGTTCACCCCCATTGCCGGATCGGTCACCCTCAGCGCCCGCCGCGAACTGCTTCGGCCGGGCCAGGACGCCGAGGAAGTCGCCATCGCCGTCGCCGACACCGGGCCCGGCATTACCGATGCCGAGCAGAAGCGAATCTTCGAGAAGTTTTACCAGGCCGACGGCTCGCTGACCAAAGAGTCCACCGGCACGGGGTTGGGATTGACCATCGCCAAGGAGCTATCGGCTTTGCTGGCCGGACGGCTAACGCTGCAAAGCTCCCCCGGCGCGGGGGCGACCTTCACGCTGATCTTGCCCGTCGAGGCCGCTTCCCCCGACAGCGCCTAAGCGGCGGCGCCGTTAGTACCAGATCGTGACGATCAGGTTCTCTTCCTTGATCTTGCCCTGCATCGTGCCGATGGTCTGGCTGACGTTCTTGACCTCGACCTCCTCGCCATCGAGCCATTCGTTGATCTGATGTTCCAGCACCTCCAGCGAGGCAATGGCGATCTTGGAATGAAAGACACGGCACCGGGTGGCGCCCTGGCCGGTCAGGTTGAGCGGCCGCTTGTGTTCGACGTTCGCGGTAATCTGTTCGGTCAGGCCGCGAGCCTGCTTGACCTTGGCCGTTCCGTCGGACTCGGCCAGGCCGATGGGCTCTTCCTCTTCCGGCTCGACGACGGAAATCGACTCCGGTTCGAGCGTAATGGGCTCGTCATCGCCTTCGATCGGGATCGGGGCGTCATCATCGGGAACGGACATATCCTGTTGCGACATGGTCAAACTCCCTTTACTTCGAATAACGACGTACTACGCAAGACTTGTGCCGCTCAGTATAATCGCCCGCGTGTTGCGGTCAACCCGGCCGCGGACGAATGAGTCAAAAGGGCCTGCCATGAGGAGCCATCACGCGTTGTGGCTGATCGGCGTCGCCGCGGCGGCGCTGCTGGCGATCGTCGCCGCCAGTCCGTTCACCTCCAGCAACGGCGAGGATGCCCCCGGCCCCCCGCCCCTGGTTCGCCGCGACGGGCCGGAGCAAATGTACTGCGGCATCTCCCTGCAATTGCACAGCGGGTACGAGGGGCATCCCTTCGAGACGTTCATCGACGAAATCGCCGCCGCCGGGGCCAACGCCGTCTACCTCGTGATTCCCGGCTCGCAGGAAAACGGCGCCTCCACGCAAATCTTCGTGGACGGCCGAAAGGTGCCCTCCGACGCCCGCCTGGAAAAGGTCATCGCCCACGCCCGGGCGGCCAAGCTGAAGGTGGTGCTCATGCCCATCGTGCTGCTGGCCAACCCGCGGGTGGGCGAATGGCGTGGCAAGATCGCCCCCACCGACTGGGACGACTGGTGGGAAAGCTACACCGACTACCTCATCCACTACGCCCGCCTGGCCGAACGGACCGGCGTGGACCTGTTCATGGTCGGCTCGGAATTGCTTTCGACCGAGCGGGAGACCGAGCGCTGGCTGAAGCTAATCCGCGCCGTCCGCAGCCAGTACAAGGGCCTGCTGAGCTATTCGACCAACTGGGACCACTACCAAGTGCCCAAGTTCTGGTCGGAGCTCGATCTGATCGGCATGACCACCTACTACGACCTGACCAAGGGCAAGAAGCCCACCCTCAGCCGCCTGCTCGAAAGCTGGGAACCGATCCGCAAGGACATCCTCGCCTGGCAAGGCAAGGTGGGGCTGCCCATCATCTTCACCGAGGTCGGTTGGCCCAACCAGGTCACCTGCGCCCAGTACCCGTGGGACTACACCCGCTCTCGCGACAAGCCCGACCCGACCGCCCAGGCCAACTGCTTCGAAGCGTTCTTCCGTACCTGGATCAACGAACCGGCGGTGGCGGGCATCTTCATCTGGGAATGGCGCAACTACCCCGAGCAACCGGTCGGCCCCGAAGACACCTCCTACGTCCCCTGCGGCAAACCAGCCTTGGACGTGATCACCCACTACTTCCAAGCCGCCCAGGGACTCACCACCCAGCCGGAGGCGGCTGCGGACTAACCCATCAGGCTCAACCAGTCGACGCGGTCGATGGTGAGTTGGGTCTGGGGGCCGAGCGTGGCCTTTTCGACGCTGGTCTCGGCGTCGTTGGGGACCAGGGCCAGCACATCCACTTGGCCGCGAGCTATGATTTGGTCGGGATTGGTCTGGATGGCGACGTTGGTGGGCTCGGGATCGGCGGGCCAGCGATTGATGACCACGCCGGCAACATCCAGCCCGGCCGACCGGGCGGCGTGGATCGTCAGCAGCGTGTGGTTGATGGTACCCAGTTCGGGCCTGGCCACGACGACCAACGGCAGCGCCATCAGCTTGGCCAGATGGATGACCCAGAACTCGTCGGTCAACGGGCACAGCAAGCCCCCCACGCCTTCGACGATGATGGGATCTCCGCTTTCGGTCAGGCGAGCGTAGGCGTCGAAGACGGCCTGCAGGTCGATGGGCCTATCGGCGCGGGCGGCGGCCACGTTGGGGGCCAAGGCCTCGCGAAATCGGATGGGCGTGATCTCCGCCAGTGTCCGTTTGCTTTCGGCGCAGGCCGACAGGAAGTCGGTATCCGCGCTGGTCAGTTTGTGGCGGACGTCGATGCGACAGCCGGAGGCAATGGGTTTGAAGACCTCGACCGCTTGGCCCGCCAGGCGAAGGCTGCGGGCGATCGCCCCGGCCACGACCGTTTTGCCGACGTCGGTATCCGTACCGGTGACCATCAGCCCGCGCGCCTTGGGCAGCGGCGGATAGGCCGACACGTCGAAATCGAACGCTGGGTTATCCGAAGAAGTCATGAATGGTGTCCGTAACGGCCGCCAGTAGGTCGGCCAGTGTGGCTTGGTCCATCGCGGGGGCGGGCATGAGCACCACCACGTCGCCGAGCGGGCGAATGATAACGCCGCGATCCCGCGCCCGCAGGCAGACGTCGGCCCCGACGCGCTTGGCCAAATCGAACGGTGTCTTGGCGGCCTTGTCGGCGACCAGTTCGATGCCCACCATCATCCCGCACTGGCGAATATCGCCCACGTTCGGGTGGTCGGCCAGACCCGCCAGTCTCGTTCGGATCTGCTCAACCTTGGCCGGCAGCGATTCCAGCAGGCCCGATTCGGCGATCAGGTCGATGCTCGCCACGGCCGCGGCGCAGCCCAGTGCGTTCCCGGTGTAGGTATGGCCGTGGTAGAACGTCTTGCCTTCGGTCAGGTCCCCGCAGAATGCGTCGAAGATATCCTGCGTAGCCATCGTCGCCGCGATGGGCAGGTAGCCGCCGGTCAGGCCCTTGCCCAGACACATCAGGTCGGGCGAGACCTGTTCGTGCTCGCAGGCGAACAGCTTCCCCGTTCGAGCAAAGCCGGTCGCCACCTCGTCGGCAATCAGCAACGTATCGTGTGAGCGGGTCAGTTCGCGAACGCCGGCCAAGAACCCGGCCGGGTGGATCAACATGCCGGCGGCGCCTTGGCAGAGCGGCTCGACAATCACCGCACAGAACTCCCCGGGCGAATCGGTCAACAAGGCCTCGATCTGTCGCAACGCAACGTGGCCCGCTTCCGGGCCGGCCGGGTGGCGATACGCGTTGGGACAATCCACGAAGGTGGTCTCGAACAGCAGCGGATGGAATACCTCGTGGAAGGTGCTGATGCCGCCCAAGCTCACCGAGCCGATGGTGTCGCCGTGGTAGCTCTCACGCAACGCGATGAACCGCCGCCGCTCGACCTGGCCGCGATTGTGCCAATACTGGTAGGCCATCTTGAGTGCCACCTCGACGGCCGTGGCCCCGCTGTCGCTGTAGAAGACCTTGCCCAGCCCGGGCGGGGTCAGGCGGACCAACCGCTCGGCCAGGTCGATGCTGGCCGTCTGGGCGTGCCCCAGCAGTGTCGAATGGGCGATGCGGTCGAGCTGATCACGAATGGCCCGGTCGATCCGGGCCACCTGATGGCCGTGCAGGTTGCACCACAGGCTGGAAAAGCCGTCGACGAACCGTCGCCCCTGGGCGTCGATCACATGAAAGCCTTCGCCGGCGACGATCAGTCGCCCGGGGTCGCCCGCTCCGCCCGGCCACTGGCGCATGGGCGTGAACGGGTGCCACACGCACTGGGCATCGGCGGCCAGCAAGCGATCGGCATCGGTTGGTTTATTGGCGTCGCTCATATCGGTGGGCTCGGCGTGCAATGGAGACGCCTGACCAAGCGGAGTATAATAGCGTTGCCATGGCCAGGGGAGAAGATCATCTCGCAGCCGCCCGCGATCGGATGCTTCGACAGCATCTGAAGGGACGCGGCATTACGGACCCCGCCATCCTGGCCGCCTTCGAGCAGGTCCCGCGTGAACGATTCATCGCCCCGGACCAATTCGATGAGGCCTACGGCGACCATCCGGTCCCGATCGGCTATGGGCAAACCATCAGTCAGCCCTACATTGTTGCCCAAATGGTCCAACGACTTCGGCCGCAGGCGGCCCATCGCATTCTAGATGTCGGCGCGGGCAGCGGCTATCAGACCGCCATTCTGGCTCGATTGGTTGAGCACGTGTATGCGATCGAACGGATTGAGGCCCTGCGGGTCGGGGCCGAGGCGCTGCTGGGCGAATTGGGCATCACCAACGTCACCTTCCGCACCGGGGACGGCAGTTTGGGATGGGCGGCCGAAGCTCCCTTCGACGGCATCATTGCCGGAGCGGCTGCCCCCACGCTCCCGCAGGCCTGGCAGGACCAACTCGTTGACGGCGGACGCATCGTGGCGCCGGTCGGCGGCGCCTACTCCCAAGAGCTGATCGTATTGGTCAAGCGAGGCGACGAGTGGTCCCGTCACCTTGTCTGTGGCGTTCGATTCGTCCACTTGATCGGCGAACAAGGATGGTCCGACGATTGACGAGGCCGCCTTGACACCGCAGGGGGGGGCGATATGATAAATCACGGTTATCCCCTCCGCGCAGATTCGGCAGACGGGTCTGATATGTGCGCCGCGGCTGGTTCAATTCGGCGGCGGCCCATGGAAAGGGCATCATTATGCGAATCGTTGTTCTGACAACCTTAGCGTTGGCGCTGGCTATGACGGGCTGTTTCGGGAGCAAGCCGGAAGTGGAAGTCAAAGGCCCGGACGCCCCCGGCCCGCCGAGCGAGTCGGCCTATGACCGCGGTTACCAGCCGCTTGATCCGCCGGACGACGAGCCCACCATGATCACCTACGACGACGCGGATGATCTGCCCGATGACGGCACGGGCGGGCCGACCAACCTGACGCCCCCCGCAGGCCGGCCCTACACACCGCCGCCGGCACCCACGTATCAGCCGCCGGTCGACACGCCGCCACGGACCTACACCCCGC
The DNA here is from genome assembly GCA_964428895.1 of uncultured Planctomycetaceae bacterium. GTDB lineage: Bacteria > Planctomycetota > Phycisphaerae > SM23-33 > SM23-33 > HyVt-337. The sequence goes on along the minus strand of CAYRZU010000010.1, from coordinate 34,024 downwards.
CTCCGGCGCCCACGCAGCAAACGTATGTAATCAAGAGAGGCGACACGCTCTGGGGCATCTCCGCCCGGCATCTTGGCGCGGGCCGACGCTGGAAGGAAATCGTGGCCGTCAACCCCGGGTTGGATGTCAGACGGCTGAAGATCGGCCAGCAGATCGTGCTTCCTCCCAGATAGCGGACGCGCCGGCTTGGCTCAGCTTCGTCTCGACACGCCGGTGCAGTACGTCAAGGGGGTCGGTCCCACCCGGGCCGGCCAACTGGGGCAGCTCGGCATTGAAACGGTCGAGGACCTCTTGCTCTATTTCCCCCGCCGCTTCGACCTGCGCCGTCAGGCCCAACCCATGGAAAGCCTCCGCGGCGATGAGCCCTCCATCACCGTCGCCGGGGAGGTCACCAGCGTGGAGGTCAAACGCTTCGGCAAGCGCCCCTACCTGCAATGCACGCTGACCGATGGCTCGGGCTGGGTGCAACTGAAATGGTTCCATGGACTGTACCTGCAGGATCGGATCCGCCCGGGCCTGCACCTGGCGGCTAGCGGCAAGCTGACGATCTACCGTGAAACCCCCCAACTGGTGAACCCGCAGTTCCAGGTGCTGTGGGACGCTGAAGACACCGACCTCGAGCGCGACGAACTGCTGCCGGTCTATCCGGCCGGGGCGAAGCTGTCCAGCGGGGTGATCGGCCAAGTCATCAAGCGCATCCTGCCGGACACCCAAGACCTGATCCGCCCGTGGTTCGACAAGCCCTTCCTGGACGACCGCGGCCTGATGACGCGCCCCACCGCGGTGGCGGCCATGCATCGGCCCGAGGACAGCGAACACTGGGGCCAGGCCCGAAGGCGTTTGGCCTACGATGAATGCCTGCTGATGCAGTTGGCGATCGCGCTGATGCGACTCCGTCAGGTCAGCCGCCCCGCTCACCCTCTGCCGAGCAGCGAGGAAGTCGACCAGCGCATCCGCGCCCGATTCCCCTTCGCCCTGACCGACGCGCAAGGCCGGGCCGTGACGGATATCGCCGCCGATCTCTCGCGCGACCGGCCCATGAATCGCCTGCTACAGGGCGACGTGGGGTCCGGCAAGACCGTGGTGGCGCTCTATGCAGCCTTGCTGGCGGTGGCCAACCGCAAGCAGGTGGCGATCATGGCCCCGACCGAAATCCTCGCCACCCAGCACTATCGAAAGATCCAGCACTACCTGGCCGGCAGCAAGGTGCGAACCGAGCTGCTGGTGGGCGGGCAATCCGCGACCGACCGGGCCCGCCTGCTGGATGGGCTGGCCGGCGGCGCTATCGACATCGTCGTGGGCACCCACGCGCTGCTGAGCAAAGGCGTCGCCTTCGACAACCTGGCACTGGTGGTGGTCGACGAACAGCACAAGTTCGGCGTCCGCCAACGAACGCAGATGCGGGGGAAGGGCTTTGCCCCCCACTACCTGGTGATGACCGCCACGCCGATTCCGCGGACGCTGGCGATGACGGTTTTCGGCGATTTAGATTGCTCCGTCATCGACGCCCTCCCGCCCGGCCGAGGCGAAACGACAACTCAATGTGCGTCCATCGACCAACTCGATGAGGTGCTGCAGACGGTTGAACAACGCCTGGCCGCCGGGGATCAGGCCTACTTTGTCTACCCGTTGGTGAACCCCTCCCCGCAGATGCAACTAACGGCCGCCCAGCAAGCCTACGAGGAACTCTCCGAAGGGCCGTTGGCCACGTACGGGGTGGGCCTCATCCACGGGCAAATGCCCTCGCCCCGGAAGGAGGCCGTGATGGCCGATTTCCGAGAGGGGCGCATCAAGGTGCTGGCCGCGTCGGTGGTGGTGGAGGTCGGCGTGGACGTCCCCGCCGCCAACGTGATGGTCATCACGCACGCCGAGCGATTCGGCCTGGCCCAATTGCACCAGCTTCGGGGTCGCATTGGCCGAAGCGAAGCCGACGCCCTCTGCTTCCTGCTGGCCGAGCCGGCCAACCCCCTCGCCCGCCGCCGCCTGGAGGTGCTGACCGAAACCCACGACGGGTTCAAGATTGCCGAAGAGGACCTGCGCATCCGCGGGCCGGGCGAGCTATTCGGCACACGTCAGCACGGCCTGCCCGAGCTGAAGGTGGCCGACCTGATCGAGGACTTCGAACTGCTGCGCGTGGCGCGGCGCGACGCGTTCGCCATCATCGCCGAGGACCCCGCCCTGTCGGCCCCGCACCACCAGCAACTTCGCAGCGAAATGCTCAAAGCCTACGCCGGCCGATTCGACCTGTTGGCCGGGGCGTAACGGGGAGGCGTTGATTGTGCCGGCCGCCAGCGGTAGCATCTGCCCGTGATCTTCGATAAACCCTCCATGCCCAAAGCGCGGTTCCAGCGGGTGGTCCGGGGCCTAAACGCACTGCTCCTGGTGATGTGTGTGGCGGCGGTAGCGGCCCTGGTGCTGGAGTACGGGCAGTTTGACCTGACCGGCGGGCAACGCCTGTGGGTGCGAACGCTGGAGTTCCTGGTCCTGGTGGTGTTCATCGCCGACCGATTCGTTCGTTGGTCGCTGGCCCGAAAGCCCTGGGCGTACTTCAAGGAGAACTGGCCGGACTTCGCCCTAATCGCCGGGCTGATCGTGGCGGTGTTGGTCACGGCCCTATCAGGGCGTTCGGGCCTGTCGGCGGGCATGGTCTATGTGGTGGTGGTCCAGGGGTACCTGGTTCTGGTGTTGGTCCTCCGCGCGGTCAACCTCAACGTTCGCCTGGCCGCTAGTGGTCTGCCGCCGGCTTGGTTGCTGGTGGGCAGCTTCGCGGTGTTGGCGCTAGTGGGATCGGGCTTGCTGATGCTCCCGGCCGCGACGCCGCCCGAAGACAGTATTCACTACAGCAAGCTTTACTATTCCGACGCGTTGTTCACGTCCGTCAGCGCCACCTGCGTGACGGGCCTGGTTGTCCGGGACACCGGCACGCAGTTCACGGTCTTCGGGCAGGCTGTCATTCTGGCGATGATCCAACTCGGCGGGTTGGGCATGATGCTGTTCGGCACGGCCTTGGCGATGGCGGTGGGCAAGGGCCTATCCATGCGCGGCTCGGCGGCGATGGGCGAGATGCTATCGGTCGAGACCGGCGCCGGTCGCGTGCGCTGGTCGATGTGGTTCATCCTGCTGACGACGTTGGTGTTCGAAGCGATCGGAGCGGCGCTCTTCTACGACATGTTCGCGGCGCCGCGCGGCGACCTGATGCCCTCGACCGGCGATGCGATTTGGCAGAGCATCTTCCACAGCGTATCGAGCTTCTGCAACGCCGGGTTCGCCCTGTACGAACACAACATGATGCAGGGCGTGTCGGAGGGCTGGTCGGTGGCCTTGCGCGACCGCTGGCAGATCATGGGCGTGATGGCCCCGCTGATCGTGCTGGGCGGGCTGGGCTTCCCGGTGCTGCAGGACCTGGGCGGCTACTTCCTGAGCCGCACCAAGCGTCTCCTGGGCCGATTGCGGCCGACCATTCGCTCGCGATTCGGCCAGGGGGTGCGCCCGTTAAGCCTCCACGCCAAGCTGGTGCTGACGACCACGGTCTTGCTGCTGCTGGTCGGGGCGGCGGTGTTGCTGGTGGTCGAGCCCCGCCCGGACCGGGACGCTCTGATCGGCCATCACGCGGTCCGCGCCGATTACACCGCCGAGCTGAACGATTGGCAATCGACCACGGGCCTGCGCCGCGTGCGAGAGGCGGTGTTCCAATCCGTCACGGCGCGGACCGCCGGGTTCAACACCATCGACATGGCCGAGTTGTCCGACGCGGGCAAGCTGTGGATGTGCGGGCTGATGACCATCGGCGGCAGCCCCGCCGGCACCGCCGGCGGCATGAAGACACTCACCTTCGCGCTGATCCTGCTATCGGCGGTCTCGGCCCTGAGGCGGCGCGAGCATACCGAAGCGTTCCGACGGCGCATCGCCTTTGGCGCCTTGCAGCGTGCGATGGCGGTGGCCTTCCTTTATATGAGTCTACTGGCCGGGGTGACACTGTTGCTATGCGTCTACATGCGGCCGGGCTTTGCGATGATCGATCTACTATTCGAAGCCAGCAGCGCCTGCGGCACGGTGGGCCTGTCGACCGGGGTGACGCGCCACTTGACGCTGCCGGCCAAGCACGTCATCGTGGGCGCCATGTTCATCGGCCGTCTCGGCCCGCTAACCATGCTGCTGGCCATGATGGGACGAGGCCGCTTCGTCAGATACACCTATCCAGCCGAGGACATCATCAGCGGGTAATACCATGGAACGAGTCGCTATCATCGGATTGGGACGTTTTGGCCGCCGCCTGGCTAGCTTGCTCACCGAAGCCGGCGCCGACGTCATCGCCATTGACCGACGTCAGGACATCATCGACGACGTCCGAGACGAAGTCTCCCTGGCCGTCTGCCTCAACAGCACCGACGAAGACGCCCTCCGCGCCCACGGCGTGGACAAAGTCGACGTGGCGGTCATCGGCATCGGCGACCAGTTTGAGTCGGCCGCCCTGACCACCACGCTGCTCAAGCACATGGGCGTGAAGCGCGTAATCTGCCGGGCCACCTCCGAAATGCGAAGCCAAATCTTCCTGCGCATCGGCGCCGACGAAGTGGTCAACCCCGAAAGCGAATCCGCCGAACGCTGGCGCAACCGCCTGCTGGTCCCGGCCATTATCGAGCGGACCGTCCTGGCCGAAGGGACCAGCCTGGTCCAACTGGCGGCCCCCAAAGCCTTCGCCGGTCAGAGCCTGGGCGATCTCAGCATTCGACAGAAATTCCAGGTCAACGTGGTGGGCATCCGCCGCACTGTGGAGCATGTTGACGACAAAGGCGTCACACGCACCCACGTGCACGTGATCAACGTCCCCATGGCCGAAACCGTCGTCGAGCCGGGCGACATCCTCCTGCTGATCGGCGACGACAAGGATATCGCCAGCTTCCCCGCTGATTAGCGCCGCCACCTGGGCGCAAGAAAACGCCCCCGCCGAACGGCGAGGGCGTGCTGCCGGTTCGTTGACGCTGCTCAGTTCGCCTTCTCGCCCTCGAAGCTGTTGGGGTCCTTGCCCTCCTCGACCCACGCCAGCTTGTCCACGCGCCGCTGGTGGCGGCCGCCGCCTTCGAACTCCGTGTCCAGCCAACTGAATACGATTCGGCGGATCAGTTCGTCCCCGAGAACGTCGCTGGCCAGGCAGAGCACGTTCGCGTCGTTGTGCCGGCGCGACATCTCGGCCGTCAGTTCATCGTGACACAACGCCGCCCGAATGCCCCGGATCTTGTTGGCGGTGATGCTCATGCCGATGCCGTTGCCGTCGATCAGGATCGCTCGGTCGGCCTTGTCGCTGGCGACCGCCATCGACGCCGGAAAAGCCACGTCCGGGTAATCGCACGCACGCACACTGTTGGTGCCCATGTCGATGATCTCGTGGCCTTGCTCACTGAGGAGCACCGCCACGCGTTCTTTCGCGGCGTGTCCGCGATGGTCCGCTGCAATCGCGATCTTCATAACACCTTCTCTTCCAGAACCTTCGCTAGGGCCCGACGCAAACGGTCGGCCGTCTTTCGGTATACACCCACACTGGCGCCGATCGGGTCAGAAATGTCGCTGCTCGGATCGACCCGAAACGTCTTGGTCGCCGCGGCCGGCGCCTTGCCGACGACCTGCGCCACGTGCGACTGCGTCATGCAGAATATCATATCCGCTGACTTGATCAATTTCGACGTGAGTTTCCGGCTGCGATGATTCGAGATGTCCACGCCCATGTCGAGGGCAGCCTGTCGCGCTTCGTCGGTGGCGTGGCCGCCGCTGGCGGCAAACACCCCCGCCGACAGCACCTCCAGGCCGTGTTCGGCCAGCGCGTCGGCCTGACAGCCAAGCCGCTCGGCCAGGATCATCCGGGCCAACCCCTCGGCCATCGGACTTCGGCATGTATTGCCGGTGCAAACGTAGATGACTTGGCAGCCCATCAGTTCGCGGAGCTGCGTGTCGTCAACCGCCCCGGGCCGGGCCACCGACCACCGCGGGCCTTCGAACTTGACGATGGTGCTATCCGTACCGACCCGGGCCGGGCCCGTGTCGAGAAGCAGGTCGATTTGCCCGTTCAGCCCGCGGAGCACATCCTGAGCCGACCGCGGCGAGGGCTCGCCCTCCAGATTGGCGCTGGGGGCAACAACGGGCGCGTCCACGGCCGACAGCATGGCCCGGGCCGTGGGCTCATCCGGGCAGCGCAAACCGATCAGGTCGCCCGAACAGAGCGTCCGTCGCATCTGGGGTGTATCGAGCTTCTCCTCGGCCAGTTCGCCGCCGGTCGGCAGCAGCAGCGTGACCGGGCCGGGCCAGGCCCGCTCGATCAGGCGCCGGGCGGCGCCCGGAATGGTCCGAACGTATCGACCCACGTCGTCCGGGGAACCAAGGTGCACGGTGAAGGGGCGCTTGGGGCGGCTCTTGATCTTGCGAAGCCGAGCCATGGCGTCGGCGCTAGTGGCCGCCGCGGCAATGCCGTAGACGGTCTCCGTGGGGAACCCCACCAGCCCCCCGCCGCGCAAGACCTCAGCGGCCGCCTGGGCGGCCCCGGCAGCCTGGGCCGCCTTGGTTACCTTGATGATCTCCGTCTCCGCCATGAAGCCAGTGATTATAAGGGAAGGGGCGGACCACAGCCAACTGCCTCGCTCGGAGGGATCTACCGTTGCCTCAGCCGCTTGGCGGCTTCGGCGGCCAGATCGCTCTCCGGGTACTGTTTGACGATCAGCCCAAGGATTCGCGCCACCTCATCCGGCTGATTCAGGCGATGGTAGGCGTTGGCCGCTAGCATCAGGATGACCGGCCCTTGCGGGCTGGTCGGGTTGACGGCCACCAGCACCTCGGCCTCCCGCGCGGCTTGGCCGAACTGCTTTTGCAGCATTCGTAACTGAACCGTCAGCAGGCTCCACGTGCCGTCGAGCTTGTCGGTCGGCAAGGCCTCGGCCCATCGGCGTAGAGAACTCTCCGCCGCGTCCAGATCGCCCGTCCGCAAGTAGTACTCCGCGTGGCGTGCATATCCCCCAGCCTCGAACGACTGCTGCCCGGGCCGTAACTTCCGGGCTGGCTCGGACGCCTTGTAGGCCGACCGGGCCTTGGCAAATTGGCCCTGTTCCCGCCAGACATCGCCAAGCCCTCGCTGGGTCCATCGCACGCCGGCGTAGTTGGGCTCCTTCCCGTACCGGGCCAGCACCTGCTCGAACAACTCACGCGCCCCGGGGGTGTCTCCCAGTTCGTCCAGTGTCACCTGGCCGGCTCGGGCCAGCAGCATCGCCGCAGCGCCATCGGAATCCGTGGCCCCGCTGACCGCCCGCAGCACGTCCACCGCCCGGGCGGCTCGGCCCCTGGCGAGCAGCGCATCGATGTAGGGCTCGGCCGCCAACAGCGTCAGGGCTCCGGGCAGGGGCGTCCGATCCACGAACTGCTCACCGGCCGCCAAGAGCATCGCAACATCATCGGTCCGGTCGAACAGCACCATCGCCCACGCCAGGGGCTCGGTCTGCAGGTCCTCCCAGTCGTAGGTCTGGGCCACCTCGGCCACGTCGGCCAACGAGAGCATTTGTGTTCGCGTCACCAGGTCCCACGGGCGATACACCGCCAGCCGCATGGTGCGTGTGCGGTCGTTGCCCGGCGCTTCGGCGGTGAGGGTCACCTCGTATTCGCCCGGCGCCAGGTACACATGCTCGACTTGTCGGCCGATGGCGGTCACGCCGTCACCGAAGGACCATCGCCAACGCACATTCGAACGGGTCTCCCCCGTCGCCAAGGCCCGGAACCGGTACCGCTGCAGGTACTGGCCGGCCAGGTAGGCCTCTCCCAAGTGTTCTGGGATGAAATCAATCGTGGCCCGCCGGCCGTACTCTTCAAGGGCGCCGACCTGGCCTAACGTAACCGGCGCGAAGTCCGCGCTGGCCATAGGCCAAATCCGCTTCCCGCCCGGCGCCTGCCACGCAGCGACCACAATCGGATTGCCCTGCGTATTGACGTGGTAGTACGTCAGTTGGTGCAACCCCTTGGTCAGCCTGATCCGGCCTTGCTTGACCGGCCGGTCCTGCGGGCCGTGCAAGCCGCCGTTGTCGACCACCAGCTCGCCGTCGATCAGCAGGAACGACGCGTCCTGGCTGGAACTGCAGAACACGTACTCGCCCGTCCGCGGGGCCATGAACCACGCGGTGTATGTGCTGGCCAGCCGCGTCTGCGGGCCGAAAGGGTTGTGGCCTTGGAATATCCGGGTGCGAAAGCCGCGGCCGACCAGTTCGTCCGACTCGCCCAGAATCTTCCGGGCCTGCTCGAGCGTGCGAAGATTCCCCAGCGAGAACGCCCACGTCTCCTGCAGCACGCCGCGTTGGATCGTCAGCGGCGGGCCGTCGTCTCGCGGCGTGGGGTTGCCAAAGTAGATATGGTACTGCGTCACACCCGGCGTAACGGCGAAGGCCACCGAGGCCCGATCGCCGGGCCCGACCATCAGCACGCGCCGGGCAACGTCGCCACCCTTGTCGGCGATCACACGGATGTCCCGTCCGTCGGGCAAGACCAGCCCGCCCGTGGGGAAATGGACGACCGCGATATCGTCCCCCGGCAAACCGGTCGGCTCGGCGGATGGGAGGGTCACGCTTCGTCGCGCTTTGTAGTCGCCGCGCCACCATTTGGCCTGGGCCGGGGGGGCCAGGGCCAGGCAAACTGTCAGGAACGAGCAAAGCCAACGGCCCACGAGGGACCTCCCACGATGCGCGAGGGTTGAACGGTGCGGGGGCATTCTATCGTGGCATAACGTCTCCGGTAGCGTTAAATTGCCTTCCCTCAGGGGTATACGGACGAACCATGAGGCCATTCGACGCGGTTATCTTCGACATGGACGGCACGCTGATCGAGCAGGAGATCGATTTTATCGCCCTGCGCGCCGAACTGGGCGTCCCGGACGGCATGGGCATCATCGAGGCCATCGCCGAGATGTCCCCCGACCGACAAGACGCGGCCAACCGCGCCCTGATCGCCAGCGAGGTCGAAGCCGCCGGCCGAGCCGCTCTGATGGCCGGCGCCGACCACACGCTGTCGGCCATTCGCCAGGCCGGGCTCAAGACCGCCCTGCTGACCCGCAACGGCCCCGACGCCGTCGAGATCGTCCTGGGCCGATTCGACCTGCCGTTCGAGTTGGTCTGGACACGCCGAGACGGCCCCATCAAGCCCGAACCGCACGGCGTGCTTCGCGCCTGCCGCGAGTTGGGCGTTCAGCCGGCGCGAACTGCTTCCATCGGCGATTTCCGCTACGATATCGAGGCCGCCAACGCCGCCGGGGCCGTCAGCGTGCTGCTGGCCCACGGCCTATCGGACGATTTCGCCGACCAGGCCCACCACGTGATCGCCTCCCTGCCGGACTTGCTCCCCATCCTGGAGATCTGACGTGCACTCACTGCCTCTGGCCAACATTCTGCACCACAAGCTCCGCAGCTTCCTGGCGGCGCTGGGGATCGGTATCGGCGTGTGCATGTTGATCACGCTCAGCGGCTTGGCCCGCGGCAGCCTGCACGAAGTGGCCGACCGCTGGGAATCCGTCGACGCCGACCTGATCGTCACCCCCGCCGGTTGGGGCCATCAGTTCTCGGCGAGGATCGGCAGCGGCGTGCCGGACGCCTTCGTGGACCGGATCCGAATCGACTACGCCGACACCGTCCAGACCGTGGTGCCGGTCTTCTTCTGGCAGATCGAGCTGGGCGGGCAGCGACAGATGACCGCCGGCATCGACGCCGCCGACTGGGCGCCCCTGACGGGAGAGGCCAAACTGGTTGCCGGAAGGCTCTTCGACCCGGACGGCAAGGCCGCGCGGTGGCTGACCGACCGGATGCTGTCTCCAGTCGATGACGACACCTTCCTCGAAATAACCGCCGGCGACCTGGCCACCAACGGTTGCCTGGAACTCATCATCGATCAGCGACTGGCCGAAGCGGGCGACTACCGCGTGGGACAGATCGTTCGCGCCGCCAACCATGATTGGACCATCGTGGGCATCGCGCCAACCGGCGTGGTAACGCGGGCGTTCGTGCCGCGGCGCACGGCCCAGTTCCTGTTCGCCAGCGGCGACGTCAGCCGCAGCTCCGTGCTGTTCGTGAAGCTCATCGAGGACGATGGGGCCATCGGCCCGGTCGCCCGCGAGATGGAGCAACAACTCCGCGTGGACGTCGTCGGGGTAGCCGAGCACCGCGGCATGCTGCTGGAGAGTTTTGGGGTGATGTTCATGTATGTAGACATGGTCAACGTGGTGGCGCTGGTGATTGCGTTCCTGTTCATCACCATCATCCTGTACACCATGGTGATTCAACAAACGCGAGATATCGCTATCCTCAAAGCCAATGGCGCCTCGAGCGTCTATCTGTTTGGCCAGGTGATCACCGAGGCGCTGCTGCTGACGGGCGTAGGGATTCTTTTCGGCGTAGCGTTGAGTTTTTTCGCCGCGTGGCTGATCCAGCACGTTAAGCCTTTGCTGACGGTGATCATTGAGTGGCGATGGATCGCAGCGGCGGTTGTCGCCAGCGTCATCGGCGCGGTTCTCAGTTCGTTGTACCCGGCCTATCGGGCCACACGCGTGGATATGGCCGAGGCGCTGACACTGGAGTAGACTCACGACGATGGTTGATGGCGATGTCATTCTGAGCGGGCGCGGCCTGGCCAAGAGCTACGGGCGGGGCCCGGCGCGCGTGGACGCCTTGGCCGGCGTGGATCTGGATGTTCGGCGTGGCGAGTTCCTGGCCGTCATGGGCCCCAGCGGGTGCGGCAAGACCACACTGCTGCACGTACTGGGCCTGATCACACCCGCCGACGCCGGCGTTCTGACCGTCGACGGCCAGCCGGTCACCCACCGTGACCGCCAACGCCACCTGCTGCGGCGTGAGCTGTTCGGCTTTGTCTTCCAGCGTTTCAACTTGCTGGCCGTCCTTAACGCCGCGGACAATGTGGCTATAACCTTGCGCCTGCGCGGCGTGCCCGCCGACGGCCGCGTGATGGCGCTATTGGAAACACTCGGCGTAGCCGACGTCGCACGTCGAAAGCCCGCCCAAATGTCCATGGGCCAGCAGCAGCGCGTAGCCGTCGCCCGGGCGCTGGCCCACGAGCCACAGGTGATCCTGGCCGATGAACCCACCGGCAATCTCGATTCGGCCAACGCCACTGCCTTGCTGGAACTGTTCCGGCAGGTCAATCGCGACACCGGGCAAACCATTGTGATGATCACTCACTCGGCCGACGCGGCGAACGCGGCCGATCGCATTGTGCACATGAGAGATGGACAGCTCCTCGACCCAGCCTGTTGAGATTGCCCTGCCGGCCGGCGCGGACGGCATTAGCCTGCGCCGTTGGTTCGCGCTCTATGGGTTGTTCCTGCTGGCGATGGGCGTGCCGCTGGTGTGGCTGGCCTCAGCGAAAACGTCGTCGCTGAGCCAGTTCGTCACGGACTTCCGCGACCTCGACGCCGTCGTCAAGCTGCTGGCCTTTGCGATCTACATCTCCCTGTGCTGCACCTTCCTGCCCCTGCCCGCCAACGGCATCGTGGCCGCTGTGGCCCTGCCGGCGGTGGCGGTCGGACCGGACCTGTGGACCACCACGCTGCTGGTCGCCGCCGTGGGAGCCGTCGCCTCCACCATCGCCAACCTTAACGACTATCACCTATTCACCTGGATGTTGCGAAGCCGCCGTATCAGCCGTGTCCGGAGCAGCCGGTTCTACCTGCGGTCGGCGACATGGTTCGCCAAGGCGCCGTTTTCGATCCTGGTGATCTTCAACATCATCCCGATCCCCATCGACGTGATCCGCATGCTGGCCACCACCTACCGCTACCCGCGAGGCCCGTTCGCCGCGGCCAACGCCATCGGCCGATTCATTCGCTACGGCGTCATTGCGGCGGTCACCTATTCGCTGGGCGATCACGGATGGATGGCTGTCGCGCTGCTGCTCGGGATCGCCCTTGTCCTGGGCCTGACGCGGGTAATTCGCTCGAGCATCCGGCGATTGCGGCACACCAACGGAGCCCCCTCATGACACCGTCTCTATCTCTGCTGCTATCGATGCTACTGACGCTCGGCCTGGTCGGCTGTGACGATTCGCCCGAGCCTAATATCGACGGCGACCAACCGGTCACCACCGCCCCCGCCAACCCGGACGACCCGCCCAGCGTAGACGTAACCTTGGCGGCGATGGAAGAAGCCGGCCGCCAGCATGGCCGTATCGCCGCGACGCTCGACTACGAGGTCGACCAGCCCATGACGGGCGACCGCGAGCTGCGAAGCGGGAGCATTCGCTACCAGCGTCAGACCGAGGATACGCCGCCCCAGTTCTATGTGGGTTTCGACACGCTCAAGCTCGGCGACGGCGCCACGCTCAAGGACAAGGTCGAATACGCCTTCGACGGCCGTTGGCTGACGATTGCCAAACACCGCATCAAGCAGATGACACGGTATGAGATCGCCGCGGAGGGCGAAACCGTCGAGGCCTTCCGTTTGGGCAAGGGCCCGTTCCCCGTGCCGTTCGGCCAGGAAGCGCAGGCGATGAAGGAATACTTTGTCATCACCACGCGCCCGCCCGGGCCGGCCGATCCTGCCAACACGACCTACCTCAAGCTCGTACCGCGCGACGCCCACAAGGAGGACCTGTCCTTTGTCCTGCTGGAGATGTGGATCGACCGGAACACGTCCCTGCCGGTCCGGTTGGTTTCGCGCGACGCCAGCCGAAACACCACCACGGTCACGTTCTCCGAAATCGAGACCGACGTCACCTTTGACGCCGCTGATTTCCGCCTGCCCGCCCCGGTGGGCTGGGAATACAGCGAACAGAAGAAGTAACCGGCAGGCAAGGCGGGCCTTGTCGAAATCGCGTTTCCGCCCTATACTGTTAGGGTCGGGGGTCCAAGGAAAGCGGGGGCGATATGAATCGCCAAATGCTATTAGAGATGTGTCTGGTTAGTCTGCTGTGCCTGCCCAACAGCGACCTCGAGAAGCTCCTGCCCACACTGGCGGCCCTGGCCGAGCCTCATCTGGCCGGCCGGCCCGACCGCGACGATTTGCAGCGACGTGTTCAGCAATGCCTGTCCCACATGTTGGGGTCAGCAACAGGCCACGGCTAGCCCCTGATAACCAGTACGCCGGTGCCGTTGAGCCGGTCGGCTTTGAGGTCCTGGAGGGCCTGATTGGCATCAGCCAGGGGGTAGGTGGTGGTGTGTGGACGGACCGGAATCCGCGCCGCTTCGGCCAGCAATTCGCGGCCGTCGTCGCGGGTGTTGGCGGTGACCGAGCGGACGTCCCGCTCATAGAACAGGCACGGCTCATAGGCCATCGTCGGAATGTCCGACATGTGAATGCCGGCCAGCGATAGCGTGCCGCCCCTTTTCAGCTTGGCCAGCGCCTGTGGGACCAGCTCGCCGGCTGGAGCGAAGATGATGGCGCTATCGACCTGGCCGGGCATGCCTTCGGCCGATTCGCCCACCCAGGCCGCGCCCATCTCCCGGGCCAGCACGCGGTGGTCGGCCCCACGCGTGACCACCGAGACGCTCATGCCCCGATGCCGCGCGATTTGCATGATCACGTGGGCGCTGGAGCCGAAACCATAGATGGCCAGCCTGCCGCCATCGACCGGCCGAGATCGCTTGAAGGCCCGATACCCCACAATGCCCGCGCACAACAGCGGCGCCGCCTCCACATCACTGAACCCGTCGGGCAATTCGTAAACGAACTCCTCCGGTGCGATGGCGTATTCAGCGAAGCCGCCGTCGGCATGATAGCCCGTGAACCGTTGGGCCTCGCAGAGATTCTCGCGGCCACTCCTGCAGAACCCACAAACGCCGCAGGTGTGTCGCAGCCACGCCACCCCCACCCGTTGCCCGACCGACACGCGCTCGCAGCCCCCGCCCACGGCATCGACCACGCCCACGATCTGATGGCCCGGGATCAGCGGCAAACGCCGGCTGGGCAGGTCTCCTTCAATCACATGCAGATCGGTCCGGCAGATCGCGCAGCACGCCACGCGGACGCGGACCTCGCCGGCAACCGGCGTGGGGTTCGGCAGGTCCACCGGCATCAGCGGCGAATCCTCGATCGGAGAAATGTCCAGCAACTGCATGGCCTTCATAACCCATGCCTCCGACCGGACCTATTCCAGCGACGTCCCGGCCACTTCCATATCGCCTTGGACGCCCCGGGCCGGCCGAGCCTTCGTGAAGTAGGCCGAGCCGATGCGGCTCATCAACTCGTCGACCACCTCGCCGTGATCGGCGATGATATTGGTCGTCTCGCGAGCGTCGGCCTTCAGGTCGTAGAGTTCATCCGTGTCCGACTCGGGGTTCAGGAACAGACTGAATTGCTCATTGCGGATCACGCGATGCTCAGCGGGACGGAAGCCGGCCACCACGGCCTCATACGGCGAGCCGCCGGTCCGGTCCAGCACGGGCTTGAGGCTGTTTCCGGCCAGTGACACATTGTTGCCCCCGGCCCCGACGACGTCCAACACCGTCGGGAGCAGATCGGGGAATCGGCCCAGCGCTTCGGTGCGTTTGCCGCCATAGGCCCCGCCAGGCAGACGCACGATGAACGGGACTTTCAGCAACTCGCTGTAAAGGCGGTCGCCGCCCTTGAGGAACTTGCCGTGGTCGCCCAGCGGATGGCCGTGGTCCGATAGAATCACGATCATCGTATCGTCGAAGTAACCCAGCTCACGCATGCCGTCCAGCAACATCCCGAGGCACGCGTCGGTGTAGGCGGCCTCGCCGGCGACCAGGCTTCGGGTGCGATTCCAGATCGCCTCATTCCCCCACGCGGTGGCCGGGCCGCCCGGTGGCATGACCACCTTCGGGCCCTCGTAAGTCGGATCGTCGAAGGTGTCGAACTTGGCCGGCGGACACCACGGCTCGTGGGGTTGGAAGGTGTCCAGCCACAGGAACACGGGTTTGTCGCACTCCCGGGCCTGGGCGAGAATTTCCAGCGCGGCCGAACACGTCTGCCAACATGGGAAGTCCTCCGGCTGAACGCGCCCGTCCAGGTTCAGCAACGTGCTCCGGACCATGCCGTGCCACGCTTCCGGGATGCCGGGGGTGATGTGCTCCTCGAACTTCAAGTGCTTGGGGTGGCCGGTCCGGACGCCGTCGTATTCGGCCCCGCGAATCCAGCGAAACACGTCAAAGCCGCGATGAAAGTTCATGTCCGGCTTGAACAGATGGTAGGTGTCAGCCACCAGAGCGGTGAAGTAGCCCTCCCCCCGCAATATCTCGGCCATGGTCACGTCGGTGTCCATCAGCCTCTGCCAAGTGCGATTGGTCAGGCTGGATTGGCCCGTCATCAGATCGGTGCGGACGGGGATGGTGGGCAGACCTTCGGGATAGACGTTATCGAACACCACGGCCTCGGCGGCGACCGCGTCGATGTTGGGGGTTTGGACCGGACACCACGGATGGCCATAGAAGCTCACGTGGTCCTGTCGGAGCGAATCGAGCATCAAGACGACAACGTTCATGGACGTGCCTCCTACCTTTCGTTGATCCTTTGATAGCCATAACCCGGGACGATGTCAAAGGGCCTGCGGGGCTCGGAATGGGCCTCGCGGGGCCCTAGCGCAATCTGAATGCGACCCGGGCGCGTTCTTCTTGATTCTTCCCTTGCGGGGCCCTCACTCCGTCCTTAAGATCCCCGCGCCAGGATGGCCTACCCCAGACTGCGATTCATGGACGAACGACCCGACCCCAACTGGATGCCCGAACCCCCCGCCGCCCTGACTGCGCGGTCGACCATTCCCCCCTGGCTGTCGGGCCTGCTGGCGGTCGCCGTGATCTACATCTTCATTGCGTCGGTCAACATGATGGGCGCCGGGCTGAAGGTCATCGCCAAAGATGCGGCTGGCAAGGAGTTCCTCGACTGGTTGTTCTCCCTGATCTCCGACCCCATTTCCGGCCTCTTCATCGGCCTGCTGATCACGTCGCTGGTCCAGTCCAGCAGCTTCACCACGTCCATGACGATTGCGTTCGTGGCCGCCGGCGACCTGTCGCTGGAAACAGCCATCCCTATCATCATGGGCGCCAACATCGGTACGTCGGTGACGAACATTCTGGTGTCCCTCGCTCACGTTCGGAGGCGGCTGGAGTTTCGCAGATCGTTCGGGGCGGCGATCGTTCATGATTTCTTCAACGTGCTTTCGGTCCTGCTGTTCCTGCCCCTGGAGCACGCGTTCGGGATATTCTCTCGGGCCACCCGGTTCATTTCAGAGCACCTGGCCGGAACGACACTCTTTCCCGAAGACGCCGCCCACCACATGGGCTTCCTCAAGCGGATCTTCGGCCTGGTCGGCAAGGGCGCCAAGTGGTTGGTCCTGGACGTGATGGGTTTTTCGGACACCGTCGGCGGCGCCATTGTGGCCGCTGTGGCCATTGTCTTTCTGTTCATCTCGTTGTGGCTGCTGGTCAAGCTGCTTCGCGGCCTGATGCAGGGGCATCTGTCCGGCGTGTTCGACCGGACGCTGTTCCGCAATCCGGCCACAGCCTTCATCGTGGGCATCTTGCTGACCGCGGCGGTTCAAAGCTCGTCGGTAACGACCTCCCTGGTCGTGCCGTTGGTGGCGGCGAGCATCCTGAAGATCAAACAGGTCTACCCCTACATGCTGGGCGCCAACATCGGCACGACCGTCACGGCCATGCTGGCGGCGTTGGGAACCGGCTCGGCCGCGGCCATGGCGTGCGCGTTCGGCCATCTGCTGTTCAATATCAGCGGCACGGCTGTCTTCTGGCCGTTGAAGTTCATCCCGATCTCGCTGGCCAAGGGCTTCGCGAAGATCGCAGCCAAGCGGCGATACGTGGCCGGCCTGTTCGTGCTTGGTTTCTTTATTGTCCTACCGATTGCGATTATCCTGATCAAGAATCTGATCAACAGCCGTTGATCCTGGAGATGACTGACCATGTTCCGGCAAATCATCAACGCCTTTCGTCACAAGGACGTCACCAAAGACCTCGACGAGCAGTTCGGTCAAATGCTCACTGCCGGGGCTTGGATGTTCGAACAGGCCGCCGACGTACTGGCCCGCAAAGCCGATTGGCATGACGTCAGCGACCCGCTCTATGAGCGTGACCAACAGATTAATCACATCGAGCAGGACATCCGCGGGCACATCGTCACGCACCTGACCGTGGGCAATCAGGGCGATCTGGCCCCCTGCCTGGTGCTGATGAACGTGGTCAAGGACGCCGAGCGCATCGGCGACTACTGCAAGAACATTTTCGAGGTCGGCAAGTTCTTCCAGGGCGCCTTCGAACACCGGACCTTCAGCGACCCGCTTCAGCAGATTCGCGACGACGTGGCTGCGATGTTCGAGCCCACCAAGGAAGCCTTCATCAACGCCGATGGTAACATCGCCCAGAAGGTGATCGACAAGAGCGGCCACATCCTCAAACAGTGCGACCTGCTCATCCAGCAGCTGCTCAGCCTCGACAACGGCGTCCCCGCCGCCGAGGCCGTTGCCTACGTGCTACTGGCCCGCCACTACAAACGCGTCAACTCGCACCTCTCGAACATCGCTACCAGTGTGGTTTCCCCGATTCCGCTGCTGGACTACCTTGACGAGGGCTAGCCGCGCCGCCCTACTTCAGCGTGAACGCCACGCCCTCTCGAAGTGCGGCGGCATCCAGCTTGCCCAGCTTCTTGCGGTTGACGCGGAGGGCGTAAGTGCCGTCGGGCAGGCGGCCAAACTTCACGACCAGCTCACGCGGCTGCGTGTAGGGCATGGGTAACGCCGCCAACGTAGACTCGACCTGAAGCTCGATCTTTCCGCCATCCCAATGGCTCACCGTCGCGTTAACGCCGTCGATGCCGACCGCCGTCTTCGTGTCGCCGTCGACCCAGACGTCGCCAAACCGCTTCTGCAGGTCGGCCGTACTGGTCAGACCGCCGCCGGCCTCCCAGTTGAAGCCGCTATACCCGCCGATGTGGTCGGAGGGGCCAGCATGGTAAACGTTTTCGGGCGCCTTGCCGGGCCAGCCGTCCGGGCCTTGGCCAACGGTGGTAAAGTTGATTTCGTTGACGCGATTCTCGTCCATGTCCATCAGGGCGAAGCTGGCTCGGGCGGCGGCAACGGCGCGTTCGAGGAACTCCAGGTTGCCGGTGGCGTCGTAGTAGTCGGCGTAGGTGTGGACGAACCGGGCCTGGCGGCCGTCGTTCCACTCGCCGTCGGTGTTCATCACGCCGAAACCCCCGAACAGGCTGCCCGGATAATGGGCCGGCGACCAGACCTGGTGGTAGAAGCTCAGCAGGTCCAGCACGAACACGCCGCGTTTGAACCAGTATTCGTCGCCCGTCAGTTTGTATAGGGCCAGGAACTGATCGGCCGCCCATTGAACAGCCAGGTTGTTCTGCGGAGGCTGACCACTGATCGGATCGACCCAGGTCAGCGGCTTGGGGCTGCAGGAGTAGAACGTTTCGAAATCGTAGAACTGTTGGGTAGTGACCACGTGGACGTCCACAAACCGTCCCGCCGCCAAGGCTGCCTCCTTGAGACGCTCATCGCCGGTCAGCAACGCCGCCTTAGCCAGCACCGCTCCGCTAATCGCGGCTGTGCCGGATTCCATCAGGTGCTTGAACGGCTTGAGGTCGGCGTCCAGCCAGGTTGCCACCGCACCCGACGGCAGTTGGTTGTCGGCCAGGCAATTGGCGTAGGCGGTCACGCGGGCGATCAACTCCGGATCCCCGCCGAACTGCTCGTGCCAGTAGCACATCCACCAGGCCGTCACGCCCATGGCCGCGGTATCGTAGCCGTTCAGGAAGTCGGCGGTGCGGCTGGTCCAGTGGAGCGAGCCCTCGTATTGGCCGGTGGCGAAGTTGTAGACGCACTTGAAGGCACCATCCTTATCCGGGGACGACAGAATCATATTGCGGATGCCGTCCGCGACGCCCCGCAGCTCGCCATCGCCCCAACGATCGCCGTAATGACGCATGCCGAAGCCCATCACCAGATCGTTCTCCCAGGCGTGGAAGTTCGAGCCGCGGCGGTACTCATTGTTGATGCCGGCGCAGTCTTTACCATTGACGTTGGCCCGGGCCAGCAGTCGCGGCAGTTCATGGAGGTAGGCATACTTTCGGCCGTAATCTTCGAACGGCAGGACCTGCGGCAACCCCTTGGCCAGGTTGGGCGAACCGTAACGCTTCCACAGGTAGTCATTCACGCGACGGCAGACTTCCTCCGGACCGTCCGAGGCGCCCAGGAACAGATCGAACCCGTAGCTCAGGTCGCCCGGCGGAATCACAACCTGGTCCTTGGGATCGTGCTTGTAGTAGACGTGCAGGTACGACCGCCACGTGCACAGGCCGTAAGACAGGCGCGGGGCATGGCCGGCCCGGAAGGGCTCCTCGTCGTAGTCGTGCCAGCCTGCTCGGCGCAGGTCCATGGCGTGGCGGATGGTCGGGCGGGATTCTTCCAGCAGGTCCAGGTCCGGCACGAGGGCGGCATACAGGCCGTTGCCCTGAACGGCCATCACCGGCGACCGGAACACGTGATCGCCCACAACGTCGTCACTTTCCCGGTGCAGGGCCGGTGTCCACGCGAACTCCAACGGCTCGGCCACGTCGCGGCCGACACCATCGGGCATGAACAGCAGGCAGTTCATCAGCTTGGCCAGGCCTTCTTCGGCGCAACCGGTGGTGGTGTGAGTGACGGTCACGCGAACCGTGGTGTCGGTCAGGCTCACGCGCTGCGTGACGACGAACATTGGCTTGCCCGGTCCCCAGAAGTCAATCGTTCCTCGCAACACGATTTCGCTGCCGTCGGCGGAGAGCTCCGCCTCGCGGAAGAAGCCCATGTGGCGCTGATCGTCATCGTGGGGACGTGTTTCCATGATGGGATCGACCGTGAACCCATCGATGGCATCGGTCGGCACGTGGTGTCCCTCGGAGTCCATGCCCGTCGACAGCACGGTCCGCCACTGATCGCCGGTGCGGTGCTGGAACAGGCAGAACCACGCGCCGCCAACCTGATCGGCCTGGACGCGCAGGAAAGTGTTTTCGATCACGAGCGGTTGAGCGGCGGCCATGGACGTCTCCTTCTGTGATGAACTGAGGTGGCCATTGTCGGGCCTACCCCGCTGCTCGTCAATCTGCTAGGCTGCCGGCCTCGAAAGGAGCTGCTCATGCGTGGACGCGTCAACCCGTTCGAACGGCCCGGTCAGTGGTATAAGGGCAACTTCCATTGTCACACTAACGCCAGTGATGGGGCTCTATCCGTTGAGGATGCGGTGGCCGAGTACCGCAAGCGGGGCTACTCGGTGCTGACGATTACCGACCACGACCAGGCCATCGACGCACGCGGCCTGTCGGATAAGAAGCTGCTGGTCATCAACGGCATGGAGATGCACCCGATCCTGCCTCGGGCCGGGCATTACCATTTCTGCGCCGTCAAGCTCCCTGCCAGCCAGACCTTCAGCGAAGCAGACCGGTGGAACGTCCAACGCCGCCTCACCCAGGCCGCCAAGCTCGGGGCCGTCAACATCCTGGCCCATCCTCATGAAATGGGTCACACCCTCGATGAGTTCACTCACCTCAAGCACCTGCATGCGGTGGAGGTCTGGACTTCCTTGAGCGAACTGGAAGGGCACATCGGCTCGAGCGAAGTCGAATGGGCCGCGGCCATGGATGCGGGATGCTTCCTGACCGCTATCGGCTCGGACGACACCCACTGGGCCCCACAGCACGGCTGGCGCGACGTGGCCACCGCCTGGACCATGCTCAAGATGCCGTCGCTGACGACCGCCAACGTCCTCAAGGCCATCCGTACCGGCGCCACCTACGCCTCCGGCGGACCTTCCATCAGCGACTTCCGCTTCGATGCTCACAAGAACACCGTGACCGTCAAGTGCAGCCCGGGCGCCTTCATCGACTTCAAGGGCCCCAAGGGTCTTCGGATGACTCGCTGGGCCCCGGCCGGCAAGACCATCCGTAGCTTCACCTGCAAATTGCCAGCCGAGTGGCCCTGGGTCCGCGCCGTCGTCACGGACGACCGCCAATACCAAGCCTGGACCAATCCGATCTGGCCGAAAAGGAAGTAACGATCTACGCGCATGCCAAAAGCCATGCACCGGGGTGCATGGCCTTTGCTTTGCGCTCTCGTGGTATTACTTCGCAGCCGACAGCGTGTAGGTCTCGTCGGCGGTCGTATCGAAGCACGTAATGCCCGCTTCGTCATCGGTCGCGACGGCCTTGCCGGCCGAATCCACGACGGTGGCTCCGCTTTCCCACGGACTGGCCACGCGGCAGCGTGCGCCCTTCTCGCTGGAGAGGGTCACGTCCCCGCAGACGCCCCCTTCGAACGCGGCGCTGACCAGGAACGCGCCTTGGGCCCGCAGCGTGGTGAAGCTGCCGTTCATGTCCTTGGGCCACGCCGCGAAGATGCGGAGGCAACCGTCCCAGCTCTGCAGCATGGTTTCCTGTAGCGGCTGGAGGATGCCCTCGGCCTCGCCGTAATGGCCGACAAAGCCCAACCCCTGCGTACCCATCGCACGGCAGGCACCATTGGGGGCACGCCACTGCTCGACCCACTCGCTAATGATGGGCATGTCCCGCTCGGGCACGAACGAACGGTTTCGGTGTTGGATCATCCATTCCCACGGCAGATTGGCCGTGCTGTGGAAGGGCTTCTCGAGCCATTTCGGCGCATCGCCCGGCTGCGGAATGTGCTTGCCGATGTCGATGCCGATGAAGGACGCTTCGTTGTAGAAATACTGACGCCGAGCTTCCTCGCTGAAGCCCAACTCGTCGAAATCGTCGACCACGACGAGGTTATCCAAGATATCCTGCCACTGGTCGCGAAGCTCTTCGTCCGTCTCGAGCACATCGGCCGCGGCGACGGCCGCCTGCAGGCACCAACGAGCGTTGCGAATCACCTGGGCCTGGTCGCAGTAGTCCTTCATGTCGCCGGTGTAGAGGTACTCTCCCTGCGGCGACGGGAACGCGTGGTACTTACCGTCGTCCAGTTCACTGCCATCGTCGAACTTCTGGAAGAAGTCGAGGTAGAAGACGGCCGTGTCGCGAATGACGTCGTAGCCGTAGCTTTTCAGCCAGGCCTTATCGAGCGTGTAGAGGTATCGCCACCAGTAGAAGTTGGCGACCCAGCCGGTCATGTAGGCCATGCGGGCGAGCGGGCCGTTGCCGTACGGGTCGTCATCGATCGGGAACGGATAGCCGGTGACCTGAATGAAGGTCCCGCGGTTGCCCCCCCAGTACTTCTTGGCGAGTGTGCGACCGAGCTCGACCATGTGGGCCATACCGGGGAAGAACGAATCGCCCATGTCGACCTGGTTGGCGGTGTAGTCGCCGTAGAACGGCTGCTGATAGTTGTAGTTCATGTGGTAATCGCCGTGCCAGAACGAGTAGTCGCCTACCGTTGAGGGCAAGGCCAGGCCCGGGGCGATGATATCTCCGCGATAGGCGCAGCGACGGGCATACAGCGACGCGTGCCACACGTCTTCAAGGATCTTGTCGTCCATGGTGATGGACGACCGGCTCCAGAACTCCTCAGTGGAAGCGGCGTTGGCGGCGGCCCACTGCTTGGCGGCGGCGCCAAGATCGCTGCCGACCTCACCGCGGACGCGGGTGAGCTCGGCTTCGACGTCGCCGTCATCGCTGCTGGTAGGTACGGCCACGGCAATCGAGCCGGCGCGGGCTTCCTTGTCCGGCTGAATGAAGATGCACGCGCCGGGATGGCCGAACAGGTCGAACTCCTTGACCTCGGCGTTCTCGGTCAACGGGGCCATCAGGTAACGGAAGCCCTGCGGGAACTGGATGTCCGGATCGAACGTCTGCTGAACGACGGGTAGGCCGTCGATTTCCTCGACCGTCGGCGGAGCCAGCGGAGAGACCTTGTCGGTCTTCAGCGACCCGAAGAAGTGATGGTAACGATGGCGTCGGTAGTGCCTGGCCGCGTGCTCGCGGATGGTCGGGTCCGGCCAACGGAACAGCGTGAACCACACCGGCGTCTCACAACCGAGCGAGGTGGTATCGTCCCAGCCGATGACTTCCCAATCGACCATCAGCACGTTGGGGCTCGGGGGGATGAAGGCCCGCAGGCGAATCTCACAGCCAACTTCCCACTTCATCTCGATTTCGAGTTCAGCCTTCTCGACGTGAACCCGCTGCGAGATCGTCCACTTGCGGTGGTCGGTGGGAATGTTGAGGATCAGCTCGCCGACGGGCTTGGGGCATGGGTAAGGTCGACGCGCGTAGCACGGCGTGCCGCTCATCAGTTCACCCACGCGCTTCTGCTCGGCCTCAGTCAAGCCCTCCATCTTCGTTCCATCCCCGCCTGCGTCGTAACCGCCGCCCTTCCAGCCCTGCTCGCGGAGGCCCTTGGCGATTTCCTCGATGTGGGCGGGCTCGGGGCTGTCGGAGTTGTCGAACCGCCGGTCCCACACGTCGTTCTTGCCGAACCGGAAGACCAATTCGCCGGAACGTTGGAACACACTGACCGACAAATCGCCGTTACCCAGCAGCAGGCCTTCTTCGGCTTCCAGTACCAGTTGATTGACTTCAATCGTGTGCATCGAGTTCGCCTTCTCGTTTCGTTTCAATGGTAACCACCCGACCATCGCGGTCGAGCAAGTCGCGTATGGTAGTCGCTGCGGGAGGTCCAACGCAACCGGTGCGGGGATACTATCCTTCCACCGTGGCGGATCGCTTGATCAGCCGGTCCTCCGTCCAATTGTCCCGGTACCACGTGCTAGCTTCGAAGGTATCGTTCACCGCGGCCATCCGGTCGGCCAGCATCTTGCGGAAGGTCTCGACCGTGTCGGCGTGGGCGGGGTCGTCCATTAGATTGGTGGTCTGATAGGGGTCAGCCACGTTGTCGAACAGCATCTCCTTGCGCGGGTCGCGGTAGACGGCGTAGGTGAACTGCTTGCTGCGCAAGGCCCGCCATTCGGCGCCGTCGCTCCACTCGGCCGTCGGGCCGGTGCATTGCATGAAGGCGGCCCCTGGTTCGTCGCCCGATTCGCCCAAGGCGCAGTGACTGAGGTCCATACCTTCGACCGCGTCGGGAATCGGCAAGCCCATCAGCCCGAGTATCGTGGGCATGATGTCCACGGTATTGACGCAGGCGTCGCTGATCGTTCCGGCGTGGGTCTTGTCGCCCCAGCGGACCAGGAAGGGGACGCGAACGGCCTCTTCGTAGAAGATGTTCTTGGCCTGGCGACCGTGCGCGCCGAAGCACTCGCCGTGGTCGGAGGTGAAGACCACGATGGTGTCGTCGGTCAGGCCCATGTCATCGATCGCCTTGAGCAGTCGGCCGACGTTCCAGTCCGTATTGGCGGTCTGGCCGTAATAGCAGCGTTTGATGTCTTCGAGGTTGTCGAAGTACTCATCCTCGGGCTGACCCCAGATGTCAGCGTAGGGGTCCTTCTCACGCGAGAAATTGGGCGGCAGGTCGGGGAAGTCGACCCAATCGAACGACTTGACGAACTCCTCGGGCACGTTGGTTCGTTCCCACGGGTCGTGGGGGGTGCCGTAGGACAAGAACATCGCGAAGGGCTTGCCGGAATCCTTGATGCGGGCGATCTGCTCGATGGCGAGGTCCGTCTGGAAGTCCGGCTCGAACCCGTGGACCGGGATCTGCTTGTCGGTGTCGGTGTGGTAGAAGCCCATGTAATAGGCGTGGTTGAAGTTGAAGGCTGCCCAGAAGTCGTCGAACCCGAGCCGATCGGGTCCTGGGGGCACGAAGCTGTTTCGCGGCAGGTGGTGGTTGCCCAGTTCGTTGGCGTACAGGTGCCACTTGCCGATGTAGGCCGTCTCGTAGCCGGCGGCGTTGAGGGAGTGGGCGATGCACTCGTGGTTGGTGTTCATGCGGATTTCGTTGATCACCATGCCGGTGGAGGTGGTGTACTTGCCCGTAAACAGACTCGCCCGGTACGGCGCACAGACGGGATGACCGGAAACCGCGTTGCAGAAGTTCACGCTCTGGTCGGCGAGCGCATCGATGTTGGGGGTGCGGGCCTTGTCGTCCCCGTTGTAGCCCAGCGAGGCCCAGCGGAGCTGATCGGCGAAGACGTAGAGCAGATTGGGTTTGGACATCCGGCGTTATCCTTTCAGCGTTGCAGTGCGGATGATGTTCTCTTGGTCGTCGAACCAGTTGGCGTGATACCAACTGGCGGGTTCAAAGGTGTCGCCCAGGTCGGCCATGCGGTCGGCCATCTGTTCGCGGAGGCGGGCGGCGGCCTCGGCGTGGGCGGGGTCGTCGATGAGGTTTTCGAGTTGGTAACGGTCGTCGACGTGGTCAAAAAGCAGTTCCAATCGCGGTTCGCGATAGACGGCGTAGGTGAAGGTCTTGTCGCGCACGGCCCGCCATTCGAAGCCATCGTCCCACCCGTCCGTCTCGCCCATGCCCTGCAGGAAGGCGCCGGCGGGCCCGTCCCCGCCGGCTCCCAGCGCGTGGGAACTAAGATCGGCGCCCTCGGCCGCTTCGGGGACGGGCAGGCCCATCATGCTGAGCACTGTCGGCATGATGTCGGGGGTGTTGAGGCAGACGTCCGTGGCCTGGCCGGTCGGGGTGTTGTCGGGCCAGCGAACCAGGAAGGGAACGCGGACGGCCTCTTCGTAGAAGGTGCATTTGCCCGCGCGCCCATGCTCGCCGAACATGTAGCCGTGGTCGGAAGTGAAGACCACCACGGTGTCGTCGGCCAGGCCCATCTCATCGAGCGCCTTGAGCAGCCGCCCCATGTTCCAGTCCAGGTTGGCCGTCTGGGCGTAGTAGCTTCGCCTGCAGTTGACATACTCGTCGGCATTGGCAAAGGATTCGCCGAAGGTCCACGCGTCGCGATAGGTCTCGATGCCGGTCATGAAATTGGGCGGACGATCGTCGAACTCAACGTGGTCGAAGCTCTTGGCGAAGTCCTCCGGCGTGTTGCAGCGGGCCCACGGGTCGTGGGGGGTACCGAACGAGATGAACTGGGCAAACGGCTTGCCGGCTGCGGCCATTTCGGCCATGTGTTCGATGGCCAGGTCGGTCTGGAAGTCCGGCTCGTAGCCGAGGACCTTCTGGGGCTTGGGCGAGTCGGTGTAGTACTCAGCCAGGTAGTAATTGTGCAGGAAATTGAACGCGGCCCATCGGCCGTCAAAGCCCAGCCGATACGGCCCCGGCGGCGTGTAGGCGTATTCGGGGTCGTAGTAATTTCCGCGTTTGGTCCCCCACAGGTGCCACTTGCCGATATAGCTGGTCTCGTAGCCGGCCTGCGTAAGCACGTGGCCGAAACATTCGTGATTGGGGTTCATGCGGACGGTGTTGATGATCATGCCGGTCGAGGACGTGTACTTGCCCGTGAAAAGGCTCGCCCGGAACGGCGCACAGACCGGATGGCCGGAGATCGCGTTGCAGAAGTTGGTGCTCTGCTCGCACAGCCGGTCGAGGTTGGGCGTGCGGGCGAGAGGGTCGCCGTTGTAGCCAACGGTGTCCCAACGGAGCTGATCGGCGAAGACAAACAGCAAATTCGGTTTCGACACGGTGCGCCTCCTGCCAAGGCGGCCATTGAACACTGCCGCGCTTCTCAAAACAACCGCCAAGACAGTACAATGACCGGCTCATGAGTGACCCGACAACCAACCTGCCCCCCTTCACCATCATGTGCAAGCCGGTCTCGGGAATCTGCAATCTGGACTGCTCGTACTGCTACTACACGTCCAAGCCGGCCGAACTCTACCCGGACGTCAAACAGCCGATGATGACGGACGAGACGCTGGTCAGTTACACCCAGCAATACATCCGGGCCATGCCCACGCAGTGTCAGTTCATGTGGCAAGGGGGCGAACCGCTGCTGGCGGGGATGGACTTCTTCAAACGCGCCGTCGAACTGCAGTTTGAGCACAAGCTGGACGGTCAGCAGATCTCCAACGGCCTGCAGACCAACGGCACGCTGGTCGACGAGGAATGGGCCTCCTTCTTCAAGTCCAACGGGTTCCTGGTCGGCGTCAGCATCGACGGCACGCCGCAATGGCACGACCACTTCCGTAAGGATCACGCCGGCAACCCGAGCTTCCACCGGGCCTGGGCGGGCATGGAACTCCTCCAGAAGCACCAGGTGCACTTCAACCTGCTGGTCACGCTCAACAGCGCCAACATCGTCCACGGCGGCGACATCTACCGATGGTTCACCAACCGCGGCGTGCAGTACCTGCAGTTCATCCCTATCCTCGAACGCGACTCCGCCAGCGAGATTCAGCCCTTCTCCTGCACGGGCGAGCAGTACGGGCGATTCCTGCTGGATGTCTACGAGGTCTGGCGGTCACGCGACGTGGGGAAAGTCTCGGTGCGGATGTTCGACTCGGTCATGCACGCGGCTCTGTTCAACATGCCATCCACCTGCTGCTACTCGCCCAAGTGCGCCAACGCCTACGTGCTGGAGTTCAATGGCGACCTGTACGCGTGCGACCACTTCGTGTTCAAGGAATGGCGGATCGGCAACATTATGGAACGGCCGTTAGCGGAGTTGGTGGTCGACCCGAAACTCGATGAGTTCGCCAAGCTCAAGACCGAACTGCCCGCGATGTGCGAGGACTGTGAATTCCTGCCCTACTGCAACGGCGGCTGCCCCAAGCACCAATGGCCGATCGGCACGGACCCCGCGCGCGTCAACCACTACTGCGAGGGGCTGAAGCTGTTCTTCCGTGAAGCCTTGGATGATCTGAAGCAATTGGCCCAGGACCTCCAGGCCGGCCGATCGCCGCAACCGGTTACCGAGGCCGCGCCAGCGCCGCAGCCGGCGCCACCGGCAGCCAAACCCAAACGCAACGACCCCTGCCCCTGCGGGTCCGGCCGAAAGTTCAAGCTCTGCTGCGGAAAGAAGTGATCAATACAGCGTGAAGTTCTCGCCGCAGCCGAGAGTATCGGTGGGAATGGCGTGGGGGTGATCGACTTCGAACAGATGGATGGCGCAATCGGCGCCAGATTCGGAGTCGCCGGTGGCGATGGCGAATCCCACGCGGCCGTTGCCGGTCATATTCCCCTTTTGGATGATTCCGCCGCGGCTGGGCAGTTTGAGCTTGGCCAGCCACTGTCCGCGACAATCAAAGATACCCCGCACATCGGGCTGGATGATCTGCTCGTACCCGAGGCCGAGCACGTCGAGCGTAGTGTGGAAGCGCGGGCCCTTGAGTTCCATCTGTCCGAGTTGGCGGCCGTCGCCGTCGACGACCATCAGCACGTGTCGGCCATCCACGAGAGCGACGTCGATCACGATGAGGGGCTCGTCGGAATCCGGATCGATCCGGCCGACGTCGATCGATTCGTAATGCTCTTCGGTTAGCTCCCAGAGCTTTCGGCCTTCGCCGTCAATCATGATCAGGGCGCGATGGCCGCACGGAGTGACCACCAGCCGCCAGTCGGCGGGGGTCGGCCCGCGGCGGAACACGCGACAGCAATCCAGGTGGCCGACCGGTTCGTCGAAGTTGGGCGGCTCGAACGTCCAGAGGATGTCGCCATCGGGGCTGGCCAATGCGTAGGCCACGAGGACCTCGTCGCGGCCGTCGCCGTCAATATCCATGGGGCAAGGCTGATGGGCGGTGCGGTAGCCGCCGGGCATGCGAACGGTCCATAGGA
Organism: uncultured Planctomycetaceae bacterium; assembly: GCA_964428895.1. GTDB lineage: Bacteria > Planctomycetota > Phycisphaerae > SM23-33 > SM23-33 > HyVt-337. The sequence goes on along the minus strand of CAYRZU010000010.1, from coordinate 5,467 downwards.
TGTTGCCGTCGTAGTCCATCGCCCAGGTCTGGTGGTAGCGGTCTTTGACAAGCACCTCGGCCCGGCGGCCGGAACCGGCCAGGTCCGCGAAGGTGACGCAATCGGTAGCGTCTTCGGCGATTTGGATGCGGCGGCGTTCCTTGCCCGTCGCGCCTTCCAGTTCCACCAACGCCCCGCGTGTGGCGAGGACCACTTCCAGCTTGCCGTCGCCCTCCCAGTCGTGAATCTGACAGGCCACGTCGTAGCCCAGCCGAAAACCGCCGGCGTCGGGGTCGCCCCATTGCCACAGAATGCTGCCGTCGAGCTTGCGGGCGACCACGGACGACACGTACGCGGGGGTGAGGTCGTCGGCGTAGTTGCGGGCGGTGACGATCTCGACTTCACCGTCGCCGTCGATGTCGCCGGTGACAAACCAAGCCCCGTCCAGGGCGAGGTCCAGGGATATGGAGACCTTCGGCGCAACGGCCGGCGCGTCGCTCGGCGGATCGCCCAGGTAGGACCATTCAAAGAAATCATCGGCTCGTGTCATCATTGACCCATTGTGCGCCAGGACCGATTTGGATTGCAATGCGCCGCTGGGGCTGTAGAAATGCTGCTGAGACCTTGTCCGAAAGGAGCACGTCATGTTTAACGGTTTGGGAATGAGCTTGGGCAATCTGCCGCGGCTATCCAACGCGGTTTCCCGTTCGATCAGCGCCGAGAACCCCACCGGCGGAAAGGGCCAAGGCGCCATGGCCACCGAGGGCATGGGCGCCCACGCCGCCCAGGATCTGGGCCAAGGCTGGAAGGTCAGCCCGTGCGCGCCGGTCAAGGCCGGCGAGGTCTACGAGTTCGTCAACGTGGAGGGGCCCGGCGCCATTCAGTCGATGTGGCTGTCCGGGAGCCTGTCCTGCATGGGCCAAGCCGCCCGGTACTACATCCTGCGAATCTACTGGGACGACCAGGAACACCCCTCCGTGGAATGTCCCGTGCCGGACTTCTTCGCCTGTCCGTGGGGCAAGTACGCACAGGTCAACTCCACGGCCGTGGCGGTCAACCCCAATCGCGCCTACAACTGCTTCTGGGAAATGCCCTTCAAGACCCGATGTCGGATGACGCTGGAGAACCGCCACCACGAGGACATCGCCTTCTTCTACCAGGTCAACTACACGCTGACCGAGGTCCCCGAAACGAGCGGCTACTTCCACGCCCAGTTCCGCCGCACCAATCCCCTGCCCTACAAGGAGGAGTACACCATCGTCGACGGTATCAAGGGCAAGGGCCATTACGTCGGCACGGTGATGGGCTGGGGCCTCAACGGGGCCGCCAACTGGTGGGGCGAAGGTGAGATCAAGTTCTTCATGGACGGTGACGGCGAGTTCCCCACCATCTGCGGGACGGGCACGGAAGACTACTTCGGCGGGGCCTACGACTGGGACGTCGACGGGAAGTACGTGCCCTTCAGCGGACCGTATATCGGCATGCACCAGGTCCTCCAGCCGGACGGGCTGTACGAATCGCAACAGCGATTCAGCATGTACCGCTGGCACGTGATGGACCCGATTCGGTTCGAGCAGGACCTGCGGGTGCGGATCCAGGACCTCGGCTGGCGCGACAAGGGCCGCTACCTGGCCCGGCAGGACGACATTTCCTCGGTGGCGATGTGGTACCAAACGCTGCCGACCGCCCCCTTCCCGCAACTGGGCAGCACGGACGACCTGGAGATCATCTAGTTGGCAATCGGCGCCCAGAGGGCTTCGGTGTCGTCGTTGTCGATCTCGGGGTTGATGTCGTCGGGATCGAGGTACTCCACGCCGCCATCGGCGAAGAGCACGTTGGCCCGGTCGAGGTGGCGCGGCGCGTTGAGCCTGGCCCACTCCGGTTCGGGGCCGACGTCGTCCAGCACGCGACAATACTTGGACTCGTAGTCCAGAAAGACGATCTTCCGCATGCCCGGAATCACCGCGTAGGCCTTGGAGCTGATGGCGTAGCTGCTGGGGGGAACGGAGTACTTCAGGGGGCCGACCGTACCCACGACCTCGTGGGCCACGCCGTCGTGACCGATGATGTGGTGCCGGGCATGAGCGTTGGCCCAGTGCTTGCCGGTTACTTCGACCGTGCCGTCCGATATCTCTTTCACGTGCACGTCGAAGTCCAGGAAGTCGTCATCGCCGATGTCTTCCAGAATGAACCAGTATTCCTTGGGGTTGCTGCCGGGGGTGTACTGCGGCATGTCCGTCCGGTTCTTGCCCATGGCCTGGTAGACGTCGTTGTTGACCTTCCATATCTTAGGCTTGTCTTCGAAGTCGTTGTGGTCCCCGAAGAGCCAGTGCGGGTAGATCTCGAAGATGTCTTCGTCTCGGCCGCCCAACCAACTGGTGCGCATGGTCACCAAGGGCCAGGCCCAGTCCGGCTCGTCGTCCTCGGGGCAGATAAACGGATCCGGCCGGTCGTTGACATAGGGCATCAGTACCGGCACCCAGGCCTCGTTGGCCAGAGCCTTGCGGTCGTCAGGATGGTCGCCCATGTAGATGGTGTAGAGTTCACCGACACTGCGGAGATTGGACGCACACAGAATCCGTCGGGCCATGGCGCCGGCTCGCGTGCCTACAGGAACAACGATGGCGGCCAAGGCGGCCAGTATCGCCAGGACGATCAGCAACTCCAGAAGCGTAAATCCCCGCTTATGGGCAGTAAGATTCATAGGTACCCTATTCATCGTCCAGAGATGCCGGTCCAGCCGACCCTTTGTTGGGTCAATTAGATTGTACGGCTGGCCGGAAGCCCCGGGCAAGGGCGCCCCCCGGATAATAACTGGAGGGCGCCGGCCGAGGGGCGTATTCTCTGGGCTCAATCTCGGACCACCGACGTCCCAGGAGAATCGTCATGCCCGATTTGAAGTTAAGTGCTGCGTGTTGGTGTTTCAATGTCGAGGGGATGCACCCGGCCGAACTGTTCGGAAGCCTGGCCGAGGCCGGTTATGGCGCCGCGGAGATGGTCGGCGCCGACAACTACGACGCCGCCCGAGCCGCCGGCCTGCAGTTGCTCAATGAGTGCGCGCCCGGCATGGGCGAGGGGCTGAACGTGCTGGCCAATCACGACGAACTGATCCCGCAAATTCGCGAGGTCATCCAGCAGGCCGGCGCCAACGGCGTGGCCCAGGTCATCGTCTTCAGCGGCGAGCGAAAGGGCCTGGACGACCAGACCGGTATCGCCAACTGCGTGACAGGTCTCAAGAAGCTGCTCCCCGACGCCGAGGCCGCCAACGTGACGCTCGCCTTCGAAATGCTCTGCGCGGCCAATCACGGCGATTACCAAGCCACCACCAGCGCGTTCGGCTACGACGTGGTCCGCGGCGTGGGCTCGCCACGGGTCCGGGCCTTGTATGACATCTATCACCAGGCGCGAACGGGCGAGGACCTGATGGCCACGCTCGTGCCGAACCTCGATTCGGTCTGTCATCTGCACGTGGCGGGCAGCCCGCGGAGAGACTTTCCCGGGCCCGATCAGGACATCGATTACGCCCCCCTCGTCCGGGCCGTCCGAGGCGCCGGCTATGACGGCTACTGGGGCATGGAATTCATGCCGAGCGACAATCCGCTTCAGCAAGCGATCGACGCCGCCAAGCTATTCGGCCGCTACGCGGCGGACGAAAGCTGACCTCGACGACCTATCGGATACCCCCCCCGCGAAACACCCCTCGGCTAGAGGCAGGAGTCTAAGAGCCCGGCGTAATCGGCAAGGCCATGATGAACATGTCGTCGAGAGCCGTCGCCGCCCCATCGGCGTCCCCGGCCATGCTGCCGATTAGATAACACTGGCCCCGATCGTCAACGGCAATCGCGTTCGGCCGATACGTCCCCTTGGTTGGGACGCGACGGACCCATCGCGTCATGCCCGCCCGATCCCAACTGGCCACGTAGCTGGCCGGGCCCTCGGCGCCCTCGGCGCCGGCGCCCCAGCCGAGAACGTAGCAGTTGCCGTCGGTGTCGGTGGCCACGCTGTGAACGAAACTCGTCGCCGCCGGTTGGAACTGCCGACCCCACCCCATGGACCCGCTTCGCGCGTACGTGATCACGAACCCACCGGTCATCGCCCTGGCGGCGCCGGTGGCTTCGGCCGAATCCGCAACGCTATGCCCGGCCACGTAGCTGGTCCCGTCGGCCTGAACCGCCATGCCCCTGGCCGCGTGTCGTTGACCAGTACCGAACTGGCGGACCCACAGGCGAATGCCGTCGGTATCGTACTTCGTCACAAAGGTGTCCACCGCGCCCCGTCGTACGCCGCCGAACCGCCCCTCGGTGTCGCCAGCCACATAGCAGTTGCCCTTGCCGTCGATCCCGATCGCTTCGACGCCCTCTCGCGCCGAGGTCCCGAATTGCCGCGACCACATCAACGCACCGGTCGAGTCCCACTTGGCGATGAAGGCGTCGGCGTCGCCCAGTTGAGCCCCCGCCAGCGGCCCCCGGGTCCAACCGGCTACCCAGCAGTTGCCTTTGCCATCGGAGGCAATCGCCCGGGCAACATCGGCGCGGGCCGAGCCGAATTGCCGCGTCCACAACACCTGTCCGTCCGCCGCCATCTTGACCAAGAAAGCGTCCATGTCCCCCATGCTGCTGCCGCTCATGCTGCCTTGTGTCCAGCCGCCCACGTAGCACCCGCCGTCGCCGGAGACGGAGATCGTAACGGCGTAGTCCGAGGCCTTCGTGCCCAGACGCCGCTTCCAGATCACATTGCCATCCCGGTCGCAGCGAAGGACGAACGCGTCCATTTCGCCCTCGGGGCCCGGGCCGTCACCGGTGGTATACCCCGCCACGTAGCAGCCCCCGTCTTCCGGGATGGCGGCAACACTGCCGGCATGATCGAACCCCTTCGAACCCACGTGCCGGATCCAGGCCGGGCGCCAACGGACCTGAATCGGGTTCGATTCCTGGTCGATCGTTGGCGAAGCTGCCTCACCCGCCGCAGGAGGGGTAACCGTCCATTTCGTTGCCGAATCCGCAGCGCTCCGGCCGGCCACGCGGCCTTGCGGGCCCACGCTCATCGCACTTCGGGCCGGGCCGGATTCGGCCTGGGCGTGGAGCAACGGATCCTCTTGAGCGACCCAGTTACACACCCACAGCCCGGCGGCGAACATCACCACCACCAGCACCAATTCGCCGATCACGGTCTCGGTTCGCAGCCACGGCGACACTGATCGACCATTATTCGAATGACGCAGGGGATTCGGCGATTCGCCAGGCGCGCGTAACCCCTTCTCAGGAAGTTGCTTTTCGCCATGCAAGTGACCGCCCATCGCCACAGACCCTTTCCGACGGGCTTCCGTTCCGCAAGCGCCACCGGCGCTCAAACCGTCTTGGCCGCCATCCGATGGGCGGCCAATATCCGTCACTGATATGGAGTCGGGCCGGCCCCACATCGGCGGCAACCCAACCTGTTCAACGTCAGCGACTTTGGGAATAGGTGTGCGTGAACGCTAAGTCACAGT
>CAYRZU010000009.1:0-61841 GCA_964428895.1 uncultured Planctomycetaceae bacterium | reverse complement strand
ATCCGTGACTTAGTTCAACGCCCACGGATTACCATTGTCGCTGACGACGTACAGGGAGTTGGTAAATTGATATCGGGCGACGATCCGCTTGGGATCGCCGCCCGATATCGTTCGGAAGGAGAGATAAGGAGCATCTTATTGTTTGACCGAGAGGCGAAAACCCAAATGGGGATCCCAGTTTTTTTGACACGGCGCAAAGACAAGCGGCGGCCACTTGTGATAAGTGACCACCGCTCTATCTCTTACAACTCTAGCCTAGTGGGCTAGTTTCTTACTTCTTCCGGCGACGCAGCAGAGCCGCGCGCAGCAGAGCCGCGATGCCTCCGACGCTCAGCAGGCCCATCGTGGCCGGCTCGGGAACGCCGATATCGAACTGGAAGATCTCGCCGCCCTTGGTGCCACTGATGAAGAAGTCGTTGTGGACCAGGCCGGTGCCGAACGGCAATGCCACCAGGGGCAGACCCGGATCGGCGATCACGATGTAGGCCAATTCGAAACTCGCAGCCGCATCCACGGCCCAGGTGCCCGTCAGGAACGTGCCGAAGCTCGTGCCGCCAAAGCCGTCGAACGGCGGGGGGGCGTCGGACGGTTCGGTACTGGGGGCCACGCCGTTGTCTTCGGTCGGGGTCGAAACGACCAGCATGTCCGCCGAGCTCTGGGCGAAGTGCGTGTCAATCGCCGTCGCGTACGTCTTATCGGTGGTCGGCGAAATCGGTTCGAGGGCGGCCGAATTGTGCTGGTGCAGTTCGCCTGAGATGCCCGTGTAGCCGAAGTAAACGCCGTCAACACTGCCGGCGTCGTAGCCGGCATCGCCGGTGGTATTAAGGAACTTCAGCGTGAAGCCGACCAGGCCTTCCGCGCCGGAGCCAACCGGAACCGGGTCCGTAATGACAACGTCATACCGAGCGCCGGAAAACAGCACGACATCGGCGTGGGCGGCTGCGGCCAAAAGCAGCACAGTCAATAGCACAGTCAATTTACGCATGTCTCAAACTCCTTTAGGATCCTCAACTACTGTAACTAAAATAGTTTGTCGTTATTCTCGTGCCGGCCGGTGACGGTCACCTGCCCGGCTGAACAGCAAATGTGCTTCATTACTCATGCAACACCGATTCTGGTGGAACCCGGAGTCGCCCATTCCCTACACGGCACTGTTCTCTTGCCGCCAAGTGATAGTATGGACGGGGCCGCCAAAACCCAAATCGAGGTAAGAGTTTTTCCGTATCGGCCGCCCCCGTGGTCAAGGCCTGGCGGCGAGCCGATTCGGCCCCATCGGGGACCAGGAACGCCCCGTTTGGCGGCTTGGCCCGCAGAGCATATAAGGATGCCGTTTGTCCGTCACCGGGGGCGGCCCCGTACGATCCCACGCAACAGGGAGCAGAAGTCGGAAAAAACGGGCGGCCGGATTTGGGTTGGTCCCGGGTGGCCCTATGATAGTAGTGGAACCCAGACGCGAAGAACCCAACTCATCCCCTCAATCAGCGCTGCTGCCGGAGATGTTTCCGGCAAGACCTGGCGCTGCCACGTTAGTCACACAGACGACTGGTCCTTACAAACCGAGAAAACCACGTACTGAGACGACTGCGCCGCCCGTGCGCGCTCCGGGCGGCCCCTAGCGCAACTCGCAGTACGGCGCCACAGAGGCGCTAGAGATGCGGATGTGCCTAGAGGTGTCATATGATGAAACAACGAACGGACGCGAACAACCACGAGGGGAGCACGAGACGGATGAGTCATAGGGCCCTCGTGGGGTCCCTGGCCGTTGTCACGCTTCTGGCCTGCACCTCGGGGGCCTGGGCCTCCGAACCCAGCCAGTGCGACGCCTTCAGCATTGCCCTGAGCAATACGAATACGCCGCTAGCGGGATACGGCACGGGCTATGACGACGGAAGCGGACCTTGGTACGAGTATCCCCAGGGACTAGATCCCTCCTGGTGGAACCAGTGGTACTACGATCATCCTCCCGATGACACCCGCTGGAAGATCATCGACTACTTGTTCTTCATCAGCCCCGAGGTCGGCGTGCCGGGCGATTACTACGTTGAGATTGCCCTGAACTGGTCCACGCTGGACTATGAAGTCGGCCCCAACGGGATCCCGCCCATGGCGGGCCAAGAGCAGTTCATCGTTCGAGAAGTGATCTTCGCGGACTTCCTGACAAGCGATTTGGAGCTGACGGACACGTTTGTCGTTAGCGAGTTCAATCCGGAATGGGTGTCGGTGGACGTTCGCGTTCGACCGGACATCCACGTGAATCCGGGCATGCTGATCATTGAGGGTGACCTCTGTCATCAATGCGTGCCCGAGCCGATGACGGTCGGCTTGCTGGCCGTCGGGGGCGTGGCGCTACTTCGAAAGAAGCGGCGACGAGCAACATGTCATATGGCCGCCACCGATCTCGGCCGGCCGCAACGTAGTTGAATGGATGGGTTAGCTGGATGGTGCCGATAAGAGAATCAATGAATCACACGACTCCATCGTGGGTCAAAGCCGGTCCCAGAGACCGGACAGACACAAAGATGATCAAACCCTCTTCCAATGACCGTCTGGTCCGTCTGGGCGTGCTGCCGTATCTGGCCGCCCGTCCGCTGATTAGCGGGCTGGACCAGATGCCAAACGTGGAACTGGTGCGGGCCCGTCCCTCGGATATGGCGGCCTTGCTGGCCAGCGGCATGGTCGATGCGGCCATGCTCGGCCCGATGGACGTGCTGCAGTTCGGGGGCCCGATGTGGATCCTGCCGGCTGGGGCCATTAGTTCGACCGGCCCGGCCCTATTCGCCCGGCTGTTCGCGCAAGTGCGGCCGCAACGAGTGCGGACGATTTGGGCCGATACTGGCGCCACCACCGTGGTAGGCCTGGCCAAGGTGCTGTGGTCGATGGCCTACCAGCAATCCCTCCGCCTGATCCCGCTGTCCGACGACGGCGCCGTTCCCGACGATGCCGAGGCGATGATCGGCGTGGGCGATCGGGTGGTCACGGCGCCTCCCCTGGGCTTTGACTTCCAGACGGATTTGGCGGCCATGTGGCACCGCCGGACCGGTTTGCCGTTCGTGTTCGCCCTGTGGGCGGCCGCCAATGAGAGCCGGGCCCGGGACGTTAACGAACTACTGATCGCGGCCGGCCAGGACCGGGGCGATCAGCTTGAGCAGATCGCCGAAAGCTTCGGCCCCACCTACGGGTGGCCGATCGACTTGGCCAAACGCGAATTGACCAGCGGATTGGGCTACGAAATGACGGATACGCAACTCGACTCAGTTTATGAGTTTGCTGACCTTGCCGATTCTTTCGGAATTGTCGGTTCCGGCCGGTCCGCTGAGATAAGTGTGGTCTGATTCAGAAGAATTATTGGCGAAAGGCATATTTGTAAGATATGTGTAAATAAGTAATTGCGAATAACTCTAGCTTGTGGCTGGCCATTTCGATGGGGAATTTCTAGGTAGAAAGTTGGTTTCTATTGGGGGCCGTCTATAATCACTTCTGGAGCGGCCCAGTTCGCTTTTGAGAGGAGCAAAGGGCTAAATTCGGAGGCCTAGGCAGCGAAATCGCTGCGCTACTGGCACGCGCAAGGTGTACGTCTTGCGGGGACCTCCGGTTTATCTCTTACCCTCATTTCATTAGCTCTACTGGTCCAGCAGGCCTTGCCTGGGAAGGAGAGACAGTTCCTTATTAGGAGAGACTGTCATGAGCAGCCCACTAGGCCGTACAGCGGAGGAAGTGACCGCGACCATGGAAGACGCACTGCAAAGTCTTTCAGGCGAAGAGAGGACCGCCTACCAGCGCGTTCCCGCGCAGGTGAGCTATGTCCAGGATTGGCGTTTCGAATCCCAAGACGCTGAAGGGGAGTTCTACGCCGACGCCACCGACGCGATCGTCGCTTCCATCAAGGATGCATCGGAGACCGTCACCCGACAACAAGAGATCTGGCTGTACCGGCGCTACAACTATGCCCGGTATCGGTTGGCCTTGCTGATCGAGGCCCAGACCCGGCGCGTGAGTCCCACGCGTGCTCGCGAGATGGTTCGCTGGCACGAGCGGGTCGGGGCCGCCCTGGCCGACCTCGGCGCCGTTGAGACGCTCAACGGACTCAGCGAGGCCGATCTGGACGCTTACAGCAAGATCCCCGAGCAAGTCGACTTCATCATGCACCCGGCCTTCGAGGATCCCAACATCGAAGAGCAGTTGTATGGCGAGTCGGCCGAGCAGGTGGTGTTGGCCGAAAACGGCCGACTGACTGACGCCCAGGAAATCCAGCTATTCATCCAGTACAACTACTCGCGTTATCGGCTGAGCCTGTTGGCCGACGCTCAGGACCGGCGCCTGTCGCGCAACCGGGCCCGCGGGATGATGCTCTGGCACGGCCGATCGCTAGCCGCCCGGGACATCCTGGTCGAAGCCAACATCGCGCTGGTGAAATCCATGGCCGCCCGCAAGCGCGTGATGGGCATGGACTACACCGAGCTGGTCGCCGAAGGCAACATCGTGCTGCTGCAGTGTGTGGACAACTTCGACGTCTCGCTGGGCTACAAGTTCTCGACCTATGGCTGCCGCGCGATTCTGCGGCATTTCTGTCACCTCGGCAAGCAGGTAACCCGGTATCGCAACTGCTTCCCCGTGAACTTCCGGCCGGAACTCGAGAAGAGCGATTTCGATGAGATGCAGCACGAATGGCAGACCGAATACCTGCTGGAGGCCATTCAGGAAATCCTCTTCGAGAACAAGGCCGAACTCTCCGACGCCCAACTGTTCATCCTGCAAGAGCGGTTCGCGTTGGACGGGTCCGAGAAACGCCGCACGCTGGTCGAGGTCGGCGAGAAGCTGGACCTGACCGACGAGCGGATCCGCCAGTTGCAGTGGGAGGCGCTCGGTAAGATTCGCGACGTTCTGGAAACCGATTACATGCAAGCGGCCGCCACCGCCGGGTCCCCGGCCCCGGATTGGCAAGCCCTCGGCATGGGCTAACTGTTACTCTCTCTTCTTTATCCTTCTTCATTCAGACGCCCCCGGCGAACCGGCCGGGGGCGTTTGTTCTTGGGCGGGCAATTCTCCAGGGACATCGGGGGGGGCTTTTCGTAGACTGACGGCCGCCGATGGAGGCTTGAGGAACCGAGCATGGCCGACCGACCGAACGTGCTGTTCATTCTGTCCGACCAACACAACGCCAAGGTGCTGGGGCACGCGGGGCATCCGGACGTGAGGACGCCGCACCTGGACCGGTTGGCCGAACAGGGGGTGCGCTTTGCCAGCGCGATTACGCAGAACCCGATCTGCACGCCCAGCCGCGTGTCGTGGCTGTCGGGACAGTACTGTCACAACCACGGGTATTACGGCCTGTCGGGCCCGAAGCCGCCCGGTTTGCCGAGCGTGTTGGGGCATTTCCGCGCGGCGGGGTACCGGACCTCGGCGATCGGCAAGATCCACTGCCCGGAGTACTGGGTCGAGGATGACGCGGAGGTCTTCCACGAAACGTGCGGCTGCAGCATCGGCGGGCGGAGTGAGACCTACGCGCAGTACCTGGCCGACCGCGGGCTGACCGATCTGGCAGACCACGCGGCGATGCAGGAGTGTGGCGCCCGCGGCCATCAGAGCTGCGACGGACGGCCGCGTCCAAGGTCAGTTTCGAGGACGGGCAGGAAGGCTGGGTCGTTCGCGAGACGGCCGCGTTCATGGAAGCCTGCGCCGCGGAGGGCCAGCCGTTCTTTGCCCACGTCTCGCTGCCCAAACCGCACGAATGCTACACGCCGGCCCAGGAATTCTGGGACCTCTACGACCCATCGACGCTCACGCTGCCGCCCAACACCGAGTACGACATGACGGGCAAGGCCCCGCACCTGCGCGCGGCGGCCAAGGAGTGGCGTGAAAGCGACTGGCCGCTGTTTGAACCGCGCACCTTCGAGGCTGCCCGGTTGCGCAAGCTGCAGGGGTACCTGGGCAACGTCAGCCACGTCGACCACGCCGTGGGCGAGCTGATGGTGGCGCTGGACCGGCTGGGCCTGGCCGAGAGCACTATCGTGATCTATTCATCCGACCACGGCGATTACGCCTGCGAGCACGACAGCATGGAAAAGGCGCCGGGCATCTGCTCCGACGCCATCACGCGCGTTCCGATGCTGTGGCGGTGGCCGGGGCAATTCGCGGCTGGGCATGAGGCGAGCGAGTTGGTCGAGGCGGTGGACATGGTCAATACCGTTTGCGCGCTGGTCGGCCTGGAGGCCATGCAGACGGCCGACGGGAAGGACATCTCGCACCTGCTGCGGGGCGAGGCGGGCGAGGTCCGGCGTATCGCGGTGACGGAGTTCGCCTGGTCCAAGAGCGTCCGGCAAGGCCGATGGCGCTACGTGCATTACCCGCGCGAGATGTTCGCGGATGAATATCCGGACGGCTTCGGCGAGCTGTACGACCTGGACGCCGATCCGTGGGAGATGACGAACCTGTTCTTCGAGCCCCAACACGCCGCGCGAGTGGCGCAGATGCGTCAGGAGCTGACCGACTGGCTGATTACGACCACGCGGCCGACCACGATCCTGCCGGCTGTGCCCGATGACGGCGGCGAGCAGACGATTCAGCGCTTCGGCAACGCGGTCAACGCCGACGGCAATTTCAACCCCGACTACATTCGTCGGGCCAGATTCCGAAACTACCTATAGCGGGCAGAACGTCATGAACAAATTGCTGAGCCTATTGATGCTGATCGCGCTGCTGGGCGGCTGTTCGCCGGCGGCGGACATCCCGGTGGATGGATACGTCCTGGTGTGGTCGGACGAGTTCGATGGGACCTCGTTAGATAGGCAGAAGTGGGACTGCCGCCGCCTCGGCCGGCGGCGGGATGCGATCAACGTCACCGATACCGTTTCGGTGGACGGGCAAGGCCATCTGGTGCTCACCACCCGGCGCAGCGGCGACGAGTACCATACCGCCATGATCGGTACGGACAATACGTTCCAAACCACCTACGGCTATTTTGAATGTCGCGCCAAGCTCCAGACGCAGGTGGGGCATTGGTCGGCGTTTTGGATTCAGTCGCCCACGATCGGCGAGCCCTTGGGCGATACCGCGGCGGCCGGCACGGAAATCGACGTGTACGAGTACTTGCGGGACTTCGGCGATGACGTCGTCCACAACCTCCACTGGGACGCCTACGGCGAGCACCACCAGACCGTCGGCGGCCGCGCCACGGTGGAAGGGCTTTCGGACGGATGGCACCGATTTGGCGTGCTCTGGTCGGAGGACGGATACGTCTTCTACGTGGACGGTAAGGAAACGTGGCGGACCGACCGGGCCATTTCCAAACGGCCTCAGTACCTGATCCTCAGCCTGGAAGTCGGCCCGTGGGCGGGGGATATTGCTGAGGCCACCTTGCCCGACCACCTTTACGTGGATTACGTTCGCGTTTACCAGAAGCCCCGAGCCGAGCGACCCTCGGAAAGCGCTGACTCGCCGAAGAGCAACTGACATGAACATGCAGTACGCGATCAGCCCGCCAGCCCCCGTGACTGGGGCGGTAACCGCTCCAATTACGGGGTGTTCGCTTTTGGGCTCTTGTGCATGGCCGGCGGGGTGGGCATAATCCAGGGATGGAGTTCTACTACCACAGCATTCAGAAAGACATTCTGATCCTCTCGGTGGACGGGGGTATCGACCTGAGCACCAGCGGGGAGTTCGTCGATCAGGTCCTCGATCTGATCCGCAGCGGCTCGACCAAGATCATCATCGACTGCGAGAAGCTCAGCTACATTTCCAGCTACGGCATCGGCGTGATGCTGCGGCTGCATCGCCATGCAGCTAAGGCCGGGGGAGAAGTGAAGCTCGCGAACATTCACAGCCGAATCGCCGGCGTGCTGACCACCATGCATCTGAACAAGATATTCGGCGTCTATCCGGACGTCGGTCGGGCGCTGCTGGAGTTTCGACCGAAGGATGACGGGCCGGCCGACGCGTAGCGTGGTCGGCGGCGCCGACGACGGGCCTGGGGCCGAGACGAACCAAGAGGGCATCGCCGCGATCACCTTCACGCCGAGCGCCGCGGGCGACTATGTCTTCGACGCCGTGGCGGCGTCCGCCGGCTTCGAAAGCGACCCGCCCGACCCGCAACAACTCCGCGTGGTCTGTCGCGCCTCCGATACGCCGATGATGGTGGTCGACCTGGACAAGACCGTGGTCGGTTCGGGCTTCCACGTGGTGCTGATGGGCGACCCCGAGCCCATGGCCGGTTCCCTGGAGGTGCTCAAGCGCCTGGCCGACCGGCACACCATCGTCTACCTGACGCACCGCCCGGTGTTCTTCAGCATCACGAGCAAGCAGTGGCTCTTTGAGAAGGGCTATCCGCCCGGGGCGGTGATGCTCTCGAGCGTCGAAGGGTTCATCAAAGGCAACGAGGAATTCAAGAGCGAGGTCATCGCCGATCTGCGACAGACGTTCACGGGGTTGGACCTCGGCATCGGCGACAAGGTCTCCGACGCCGCCGCCTACCACGCCAACGGCTTGAAGGCGTACCTGCTGATCCAAGAGCCCACCGGCGACGATCCGGTCCCCTATGAGACGATGGCTGGGGAGTTGAAGGGGCTGGACGGCGCGGTCCAAGTGGTCACGTCGTGGGACGAGATCGCCAAGGGGTTGTTCAGTGGCGCCAGCTTCCCTCGCGAGACGATGCAGACGCGGCTGTTGGACAAGGCCCGCCAGCTTCGGTTGGCGCAAGATCCTGAGATTCAGCCGGCCGAAGCGGAAAGGGGCAGCCCATGAGAACGGCCTGCGCACTGTGCGTCGTATTGGTGGCGGTCATTGCTGTCGGGTGCATTCCCAGCTATCCGGTTGCCCAAGGCGAGTTGGATGAGGTCTGGCGCCTGACGGAGGGCCTTTCGAGCGACTCTCCGTGGCGGCGGCCCACCGTGGCCGGGCAGAAGCTGCCCAGCCGGTGGTTCATTCGCCAACATCCCAGCGTGATCTGGTCGACCGTTAGCATTGTCCGCGCTGTGGATGAGCTGGAGACTGAGCCGGACCAGATTAGCTTCTCGGTCAGTCCCACCCACACGCAGACCGTTGTCGACCTGCTGGACCGAGCGGCCGAGATGCTGGAAGGCCTAGGCGAAATCGCCGAGGTCGCCGAGACCAACCAGTCCGCGCAGTGGTCGGAACTGATGGCCGAGGCGCTGATCCGGGCCGAGCAGATCTCACGGGCGGTCAGTTTGGATGCCGCCGAACTGCACGCCGAGACCGGCCAGGAAGGCGGCATCGCGGCCGAGCCGTTGCTGCGGATGCTGGCGCTCTATATCAACGAGGGCGCCGGCGGGGAACTGCTGGCCGAGCTGGACCCCAACGAAATCAACCGCATCCGCTCGGTGCTCATGCAAGTGGCGCTACAGTTGGGGTTCGACCTGGCCAGCCGCGAGCTCCCCCCCGACCTGCGCCAACGCGTCGACGCGCTGATGCAGGGGGTGGAACGGTTGGCCGACGTGCAGGAATCGCTCCAGGACCTACTGGCAGAGGCCGCCGACCAGGCCCCGCCGGCCCCGGCCGAAACCAAGACCTCCCGCATCATCAAGCTGGTCAGTGGGTGGGGGCCTAAGGGCATCAAGTTCATCCAGACCTTCGTCGCCCAGTGGGATCGTATGGAGGGAATCGATCTGGACTTCCGCTTCCACGGCGACGTGCCGGTGATGACTGCAACGGTTCACGTTCAGCCCGGCAAGGAGGTCCGCCTGGCCGATGCGGTGATCTTCCAGCCGACCATGATCTTCCGCGGGTCCAGTCGGATCACCATCATCCCCGAGCTGCCGGAGACCAACGAAACCGTCGTGCTGTTCGAGCCCATCGACGGCGGCGACGTGGAAATGCGGTTCGAGGGCATGGCCTACAGTATGGCCAGGGCCTTCGCGTTCCCGCTGGACCACGGGGCGTTGCGGGAAATCCGGGTGTTCACGCACTCGGCCAAGCCGGGCCAACGCGTGGTCAACGTGGCCATGCTGATGGAGGCCTCCGACGACACCGAGGATCCGCGCCGTATGCTGGTCTTCCAGGACGTTCGCCAAACCGAAGTGGCACGCAGCGCGTTCGACGTGCAAACGGTCGAGACGCGAACAGAACAGATTGTCAGTTATCTCAGCCCGCATCGCCGGCACACCTATCGGCGGGTCAAGACCCCCGAGGATGATTAGGCCCGGCCGGGCGGGCGCGCAGAAAGGAGATGTTGGACGATGCACAGTAGAGCTGAAGACGCCAAGCGCCACAGGACGGGTGGGCTGTTGTGTAAGGCCCTGCCGTTGATCCTCGTCGTGTTGTTGGTCGTGACGGCCCTTCCGGGGTCGGCTCGGGCCCAAGAGGCCGGCGAGACCGTCCTGTCCAACGATCACGTGACGATCATAATCCAGCAGGACGGCCAACCCCCTGAGGGGGAAGACGCCGCCACCCCGCCGCCCGGCAAAGATTCCAAGAAGCAGGCTGGGGGCGGAGAGGGGATCCTGGCCACAGTCGGCAGTCTGTTGATGAAGTACTTGCCGCCGGTGGTCGGGGCTCTGGCGTTGCTGATCGCATCGTGGGTCATCTCCGGCTGGGTCGGGAGGCTGGCCTGTCGATCCCTGGTCAAGGCCAAGGTGGAGCAGACCCTCGCCGGCTTCCTGGGCAACGTGATTCGTTGGGGCTTGCTGGTTCTCGGTCTGATCACGTGCCTAAGTGTTTTCAAAGTACAGACCACCAGCTTTGCGGCCGTCATAGGCGCCGCCGGCTTGGCCATCGGCTTGGCGTTGCAGGGCAGTTTGGCCAACCTGGCTGCCGGTGTGATGCTGCTGATCTTCCGCCCGTTTAAGGTTGGCGACGCGGTCGTCATCGGCGGACAGCTCGGCAAGGTGGCCGACATCGAGCTGTTCAACACCATGATCGACACCTTCGACAACCGGCGCATCGTGCTGCCCAACAAGAACGTGTTCGGTGAGACCATTGAGAACCTTACCTTCCACGACACGCGGCGCGTGGATATTGCTGTGGGCGTGGAATACTCGGCCGACCTGGACAAGACCCGTGAGGTGCTGACCGAGGCGGCCGCCAACGTGCCCGGGCGGTTGGATAACCCCGCTCCGCAAATCATTCTGCTGAGCCTGGGCGATAGCTCGGTGGACTGGCAGGTGCGTGTCTGGGCCAACACGGACGACTACTGGGTCGTCTGGGACGCCGCGACCAAGGTGGTCAAAGCGTCGCTCGACAAGGCCGGCCTGGGCATTCCGTTCCCGCAGATGGACGTGCACCTCGACCCGCCGGCGTCGTCGTAGGTCGGTCGAGATTGGCAGGAACGTGGATGTCGAGTGTCGGCGGCGAATGGGCTGTTTTTGATTTGAATGATTCTCGAATTCCGGAATCCTGACCGGTAAGGTCTAGAATGAACGGAGTTCGATGCTGAGCCGGAAAGGCTGGCATGATGTCACAACGACATACGTATACGGAACAAGAACGTTCACCTCCGTAAGCGGGCGCATCTCAACGGGTCGCGATCGGCCTGAGGGGCTTTCAAAGGGAACGTCACTACGATTCGTCGTGTAGAAAGGAGACTCATCATGAAGTGGACCCTATCCGCAGTTTCGGCCCTGGTGCTCTTGGGGCTATTCGTCACCATTGGCCTGGTCGGCTGCGAATGTCCGGAAGACGAGCCGGTCCTGGCCGCCAAGGCGGCGCCGAAGCCGGCCCCCAAGGTGGCGCCGAAACCGGCTCCGAAGCCGGCCCCCAAGCCGCTGTTGCCGCCGTGCGAGGACCCCGATCCGTGCGCGGCCAAGCCGAAGACCGTCAGCGCGTACCTGCCGACCGGCGCGGCCCACTGCGGGGCTGTGCGGGTCGAGGAAAGCGCCCCCGAAGAGGTCCGGGTCGGCAGGGACTTCGATTACACCATCAAGGTCACCAACGTCACCAAGGGCAAGCTGCTGGACGTGATGCTGTTCGACCAACTGCCCGAGAACGTGAAGATGACGTCGGCGCTGCCCAAGCCCACCAGCGTCGACGGTCGCAAGCTGACCTGGAACCTTGGCGACCTGGCGCCCGGCGCCGTCAAGCTGTTCACGATCAAGGCCCAGGCGACCCAGATCGGCATCCTGCGCCAGTGTGCGGAAGTGCGCTACAAGCTGCCGCCGGTCTGCCTGACGGTTCGCGCCGTGGAACCCAAGCTGGTGCTGACCAAGACCGCGCCGGCTGAAGTGCTGATCTGCGACGTCATCCCGGTCAGGCTGGTCATCAAGAACACCGGCACGGGCACGGCCTGCAACGTGGTCGTCACCGATCGCTTGCCGGATGGCCTGGTCACCGCCGACGGCAAGAAGGCGGTCGTATTCAAGGTTGGCAATCTGGATGAAGGCCAGGCGCGCGAGTTGAAGTTCAACGTCAAGGCGCAGCGCACGGGCAAGTTTGTCAATCCGGTTACGGCCACCGGCGAGGGCGGCCTAAAGGCCGACGCGCAGGCCACAACCAACGTGGTGCAGCCGAAGCTGGCGGTCACCAAGACCGGCCCGACCATGCGTTTCCTGGGTCGTCCGGTCAAATACCAGATCACTGTCAAGAACGGCCCCGAGGCCGACGCCCGCGACGCCGTGCTGACTGACACAATCCCGGCCGGGGCGAGTTTCGTTTCGGCTAGCGACGGCGGCAAGCGCTCGGGCAATCGTGTGATCTGGAACCTGGGCACGCTCAAACGGAACCAGACCCGCACGGTCACCGTAATGATGCGGGCCGACCGAGTTGGCACGTTGAACAACGTTGCTGAGGCCAAGGCCTACTGCGCCACGGCCAAGGGAACGTTCGCGACAACGGTCAAGGGCATCCCGGCGATCCTGCTTGAGGTCATCGACGTGGAAGACCCGATCGAGGTCGGCGCCAACGAGACCTACGTGATCACGGTCACCAACCAGGGCTCGGCGGTCGGCACGAACATCAGGCTGGTCTGCGGCATCCCCGTCCAGCAGACGTTCGTCAGCGCCACCGGCCCGACCCAAGGCACACACGCCGAGGGCACCGTGACTTTCGCGCCGCTGCCGCAACTGGCGCCCAAGGCCAAGGCCACCTATCGTGTCGTGGTCCGGGCCGCCAAGTCGGGCGACGTGCGGTTCAAGGTCTCGCTTAACAGCGACCAGATGGAGACCTCCGCCGACGAAACTGAGGCCACGCGTCTCTATGAATAACGTCGGTCGAGAGCGGTAACCCAAAGGGCGGGGCGCCGAGATTGTCGGCGTCCCGCCCTTGCTTAAGCTGGCGGGCATCTCGTATGGTGTTGGGCTTCACACAGGAGCTTTGACCATGAAGCACGGTCTGACAATCCTGATGCTTACGGTGGGTGTTTGCGGGATTGGCGCCGGCTGCGAACTCGACAAAGCCCAGGTCCACGAGGACGCCGCGTCGGCCCGCTCCGATAGCATCGGCGGGCCCGCCCCGGCCTTTGCCCTGCCGGATCAGACCGGCCAGACCGTTTCGCTAGGGTCGCTGGCCGGGCGATGGGTGGTGTTGTACTTCTACCCCATGGACGACACTGCCGGCTGCACCTGCCAAGCCACCGAATTTACCGAGCTGATCGACACCTACACCGACATGGACGCCGTCATCTACGGCGTCAGCCCCGATAGCGTTGAATCTCACCAGGCCTTCATCGCCAAGCACGGGCTGAAGGTCAGTCTGCTGAGTGACGAAGGCCACGACACCATGAGCCGTTACGGCGCCTGGGTCAGCACGTCCCTGGGCGATCACGAGTACGGCCGCGTGGTTCGGTCTACCTATATCATTGACCCCGACGGCGTGATTCGTCACCATTGGCCGGAAGTGATTCCCGAAGGGCACGCCGCGCGGGTGAGGAACCGCTTGGCCCACCTGCAGGCCCAGTGATGGCTGAGGATGTGATGCAAGACGCTGCGACAGTCTATTCGGTGCGACTGGTTTGGCGATTGCTGAGCGAGTTGGAGAACGAAAAGCCGCATCGGTACGGCGACCAGATCCATCTGAACTCGTTCTTTCCGCCGTATCCGTCCGCGGCGTTCCACCGCTTCTGCAGCTTGATCGTCTCCGAGCGCCGCGCCCCGCACTCGACGTACCTGGCGGTGACCTCCGACTGCCCCTTCGACTGCTCCCATTGCAGCCACGGGCAGCGAGAACGGTCGGCCATGCCCGGTGAGGTGCTGCTCGGGTTGATCGCGGACATCAAGGCCCTGGGCGGTCACACCCTGGGCATTACCGGCGGCGAGCCGCTCTTGCGGGACGATCTGGAAGAGGTGATTGCGGCGGCTGGGCCGGACATGGCGACCATTGTCTTCACCACCGGGTGGCGGCTGACGCGTGAGCGGGCCCGACGCCTGCGCGACGCGGGGCTGACGATTCTGACCATCGGCCTCGATGCCGCCGATGCCGCCCGCCACGATCAAATACGCGGCCGCCAGGGCGCGTTCGACCAAGCCCACGAGGCGGTGCGGATCTGTCACGAGGTCGGCCAATACACGGCCATCTCCGCGATGCCCGATCGCGAGCGCCTGCAGGATGGTGAACTGGAGCGCCTCTACGAGTTGGCGACCGAGTGGGGCGTGGGCGAACTGCGAATCAACTGCCCCGTGGCGACCGGCTCGATGGTGGGGTGCTCCGACAAGATGTTCACCCCGGACGAACTCGAGCAACTCAAGGACTTCCACCGCCGCTGCAACCGGGAGTCCGACGGCCCGGCAGTGGCGTCGCTGGCACTGATCGAATCCGAGGAGTTCTTCGGATGCGGGGCCGGCCTGCATCACCTGTTCATCGACGCGGCGGGCAACGTGTGCCCCTGCGATCTGACCCCGCTGAGCTTCGGCAACATCAACGATCGGCCCTTGGCGGACATTTGGGACGAGATGGGCGAGCATTTCGAGCAGCCGCGCGGCCAGTGTCTGATGCGACACTTCGCCGGGGAACTCGAGTCGAACCAGATTCTGCCCATCGCCCCCAGCCAAAGTCAGCAGCTCTGCGAACATTGCGATGTCGAGCCGATTGTGCCCGGCATTTACCGACGGCTTCGCGAAGTCCGCGCGGAAATGGAAGCCGAAGGCGACCTGCCCTAAAGGAATGCTCCGATGACCCGCACTCTCTCCCGGCGAACGATGTGGTCGTTGTCTCTGGTCTTGGCGACCGCGGCGCTGATGACGCCCGGTTGTCAGTCCGAGTTTATCGAAGTGACCACCCTCGATGCCTTCGAGTCGCACGTCCGGCAGTCTGAACAGCCGACGGTGGTGGAGTTCTACAAGAACGGCTGCCCGGCATGCTTCTTCCTGGAAGGCACCATGACGACACTGTCCAATGAGTACAAGGACCACGTCACCTTCCTGAAGGTCGAGCGCACCAAGGGGGCTGAGGTGCGGTACACGCACGCGATTCACGCCTACCCCACGGTGTTGCTGTTTGTCGACGGCGTGGAGCGAGCCAACTGGCGTAACGAGGGCAATATCGATATCTATCGCGCCGCCATCGACGCTGCCTTGGAAGAAATGGCCGCCCGCACAACGCCCGAAACGTCGGCTAGTCCGTAGCGGCCGGCGCCGTCATCGGGATCAGATTTACCCCATCTAGCCCCGCGGGCAGGGGGCGCCCCAGGAGTTCCAGTAGTGTCGGCAGCAGGTCCACGGTCTGCGCCGCGTCATACCGGCCGGTGGGCACGCCGGGCCCGGCGATCAGCAAGGGGGTAAGCATTTCTCCGGCGCGGAGGCCGCCATGGCCGGCCTTGAGAGACTTTCCGAAATCCCAGCTACCGGCGGCAAAGACCGCCAGGTCCCCCGCACGTTGGACCCGGAAGTAGGCGATCAATCGATCCGGCAGGCCGGGGAAGTCCGTGTGGGCCGTGGCGAACAGCCACTCCAACGGGTGGTGCGGCCGGCCGTCGGTGAAGTCGGGTGCGGCGGCCTCATAGCCCAGTGGATCGTCGCCGGAGATGCGGTGGTAGCTGACGGGCCCGCCGCGGCGGCCCGGCTGACGGAACTCGACCTCCCCGGTGTCCAGCACCAGCCGCGTCCGGGTCGAGCCGGCGACATAGGCGACAGCGTCGACGGCCTCCTGGGCGACCAGTAGGGAGGGCAGGTCGACCGGGCCCGCCGGCGTGGGATAGGCTCGCAGATCATCGGCGGTGGGGCGTTGTAGCCACGGGGCGAATCCGCCATCGATCGGGCGGCGGAGGCAGATGGCGCGGTGGCGGTCGCCGGCCCCGTAGATGACGGCGGTGTGTCGCTGGTAGACCTTCAAGCGATTCTCGAAGGGCGTTTGCTCCCACAGTTTAGCTCGGGCGACATCGAGACCAACCGCATCACGCAGGAATCGGTCCAGGTCGAAGTGGTCGGTCACGTCGACCAGCCCGTGGTCGGAGACGATCGCCAGGTGCACGTTCTCAAGCAAATTGGCCCGCTGGAAATCGCCCAACACACGGCCGATCTGTTTGTCGACGTGGCGAAGGGAGTCGTGGTACTCGGGCGAGCTCTTGCCGCAGTCGTATCCGGCGAAGTCGGCCGCCAGGAGATAGACGAAGGTGACGGCCGGGAATTCTTGGCGCTTCCTGGCAATGTCGGCCCACAGGTTGAAACGGTACAAGGCCAAGCGGTCGGTAAGCTCGTGCCACCCCAGCAGGTAGGGGATGACGGCGGATAGTTGGTTCTCCACGAACTTGGTGGCCCCGCGGTGGCTCTGAAGGAACAGGGAGATGGTGGTGCGGTCGTCGAGTAGTTCGAAGATGGTCGGCGCGGTGTAGTCGCCGTCAAGCATGTTCTTCTGGTCGACGGTCATGTAGTTGCGGTAGATTAGACGGTTGCGGTCGAACCAGTTGTTGCTGGTTACGCCATGGTGGCCGGGGTATTGGCCCGTGACCACACTGGTTTGGTTGGCCAATGTGATCGAGGGCACGTTGGCGACGGCGCGAGGGCTGTAGAGGCCGTCACCGAAGAACTCCTGGATGGCCGGCAGCTGGCCGGAGGCGAACATCTCGTCAAAGGTGGCGGCGTTGAGGCCGTCGACGAAGAAGACAATCACGCTGGGCTCGGCCGCAGCCGGCACGCCGGATAGGTTCAGGCCGAAGGTGTCATCAGGCCCGTCCGCGGCGGGCACGCCGCAGCCGGCGATTACACAGACCAGCGACCACATCAAGATAGCGGCGATAGTAGGCCACGGTGTGTGGGTCGACATACGTGAGTCCTTACTCGAGTGGCGGGCCTGTTCATTCGCCCGCGGGCCAGGGCTGTTCCACCAGTGTCGTCATGTTCTGCGGGATGTCGCGGGATCGCATCACGTCCGGCAAGGGGGCGAGGGTGGACATAATAAAGCCCACGGTGTTCTGACGGTTCAGGCTGCCGTGGGTGCTCAGCACACTGACGGTGTCGGCAAAGCCGGCCGACCCGGCGTAATAGTCGTCTTTCAGTGAGACGATCACGTCGGCGGGATGCTCGACCGCGGTGATATGACCGGTCCAGATTCGTTGCAACGGATCGGGGTAGTCGCGGTCGGCTGTGGCGGCGAAAAGGTAGTCGGCGTCGATGAAGCCGTCGTCGTCGGCTTTGAGGTTGGCCAGGATCGGCAGGAGTCGGAGGGGGTCGCCGTCCGTAGCGTCGTAGGCGAATCGGCCGTTAGCCTGGCGGATGATGGCGCGGCCACCGGCCGTGTCCAGCACCACCACCGTCTCGCCCTCGGTGTAGCTGATGATGTCGGCGCCGGGGCAGTCGACCAGGTCGGCGGCCAGGGAGGCCGGGTCGAGCGCGGCGAAGCTGGCGTAGGTAACGAGGCCGAACAGGATTTGCACCGCGTCCCGATCGCCTTTGAGCGTTTCGGTCAGGGCCCAGCCCTTGGCTTCGAGGTGGTCGGCCACGACGAACGGTTCGGCCTCGGTGTAGCTGTGGCCGTGATCGCTCATCAGCGTGAAATCCACCTGGCCCCGCTGCTCCCAGGTGATGGTATCGATCAGGCTTTCGATACGGTCGACGACGATCTGGTGGCCTTCGGCGCCGTTGCGGGTGCCCATGCCGGCGGTACTGCCGAAGTAGGCGATGAACTCCGGGCCCTCGGTGCGGTCGAAGGCCTGCTTCGCGGCGGGCAGCTCCTGGCCGAAGATGTAAGACGGATAAAGGAACCCCAACACGCGCGAGAGTGTCGAGGCGGTGTAGTGAATCCGCTCCATGTGTGGTTCGTTGGTTTCGTTCATGTAGGCGTCCGAGCCGCCGACGAGCTCGTTGGCTTCGTGGTCGAAGTACTTGGCTTCGTATCCCAACGGCCGATGTGCCAGCAACGCTTGCGATAGACAGATGTCAGTCATCGATGGATACGGCGTAACGACGCGCGAGGGCGGATAGAACAGCCGCAAGCCGCCCGCTTCGTAGTGGCGGCGGGCCAGGTCGAAGCCGATGCCGTCGAGGATCAGCACCACGTGGCGGCGCTGGCCGATGCGATCGGTGAGGTCGACGAAATCATCAATCGTGTCGGCGTCGGCCGATTTGTAGCCCAGGCGCGTCACGCGGCCGTCGTCGCCGGTGAAGAAGAAGAAATCGGCTTCGGCGTCACTGTTGGTATCGAAAGCCCGAAACGCGTCGTGCTCGGCGGCGGCCCCGGGGACGGGGGTGATGGCGATGGGCGTGGCGCAACCGGTGAGGATCGTGATCAGAATGGCCAGAGCAAGTGAAGGACGACCGAATCGACTCATGGGTTGCTCCTCTCGATGAGCGGGATTATCGCAACGATGGCCGATCCACGCCAGCGCTATGCACGGTCGGCAAGAGCGACCCCGTGACCCCCGCCAGCGCGTACAGGCCGATCGCGATCAGGCCCATGCATCGAAAGCCGATGGTCATCGCCAGTAGCGGGGCCGCCACCGTGGCCACCACCGACGCGCAACCGTTGACGGCCCACGCCCACGGCACCAGCGCGGGTACGACGCTGCCGACCATGCGAAGACCCACCGGCATGAGGTGACCCATCGCCACGGCCAGCGGGGCGATAGTGATCGCGGCAATCAACACACGAACCGGAAGCGCCAAGCCCTGCGACCATTGTAGCCATCGGTCGAGGCCGGTGACATAGAGCAGGCCGATCGCGACGATAGCGATCGCCGCGATGGTGGTGATGCGCTTGGGGCTACCGCGCCAGCGACTGCTGAGCTGGCTGCCCAGGCCGGCGAAGATCAGCGTGCTGCCGATGGCGACCGCCGCGGCGTAAATCGGATGGGCCAAATAAAGGATGAGCTTCTGCAGGAAGCCCATCTCCAGCAGCATGAAGGCCGCCCCGATCAGCAGGAAGTAGCCCAGCGTGGCCCCGGCGCCTTTGGTGCGGGCGACGGCGCCCGCTCCCGGCGCCAACGGCAGGACGATCAGCAGCACGCCCAGCAGCGTCGACTGCACCAACGCCGCGGCCAGCAGCACGGCGCCCATCTCCAAGTGGGATCGGCCGAGGCGGCCGGTCTGGTCGCCCAGGAAGTCGAGCGTTCGCAGGTTCAGGACGTGGGAGAAGTAGGGCTTGTCGTCGGTGGTGGCGCCAATGGCGAAGGGGTATTGGACGATAAAGGTGTTTCGGCTCGGGCCGAGCAATTCCTTGGCGGCGTTGAAGTAGAACGGCTGGGCGAGTTGGTGGAAGTGATTGACCTCGTCGGGTTGGATATCGGGCAGATAGCAGACGTCGAAGGACCGTTCGGCGCAGAAGCTCCGGACGGCGGCGGTGTCGGCGGCAGTGAGCGGGGACTTGCTGACCAGGACCGTGACGGTCATGAGGCTGCGGATCATGGCCAGGTGTTTGCCGGGGTCCAGGTGTCGTCGGCGGAGAGCCTGGGCGGCGGTGTCGAAAAGGCGCAGGCCGTCGCGGGGAGGTGTTTTGGCCCAACGGGTGGCGGCCCAAATGCCGCGGTCGCTGAGGCGGTCGATCATGTGGCCGAACGCTTCGACGGTGTAGAGGTAGTTCTCCTGCGCCGCGTAGAGACCGGCCCCGGATGCGCCGAGGGCTTCGGTCGTGGGTAGTTGGACGATATCGAAGGTCTGGTCGGCTCGACTGAGGTAACCGCGTGCCTCGGCGCAGACGACCTGAACGTTGGGGGCATCGTAGATCGATCCGCCGCAGGTGGCCAGTCGGCCCTTCATCAGGCGAATCAGTTGGGCGTTCATTTCCAGCGCGACGGTGCGAGGGCTGTGGTGGTAGCGGGCCAGGCCGATGTCGGCTCCTCCGCCGGCGCCGATGATGAGCGCGGTGGGGGCCGGACGCAGGTGATAGGGCGCTGCGGCGGTGGTGAAGTCCATGAATCGCCACTGCGACTGCTTCGTGCAGTCGTAGACACTGCCGGCCGCGTCGCCGTCGATCAGGAGTAGCTTGTGGTCGGGCAGGGGCTCGGCGTACTGCAGACTGAGGGCCGGGCCGGCGTGGATGGCGGGCCCGGCCAGCACGTCGATGCGGCCGAGCGGCCCTTCGGTCTGGTGGATGCGCCGCGTGCCGTCCATGGCCAACAGTTGTGGCAGGGCCTTATAGGGTGACAGCAGCGGCCGATAGGGGACCAGCAGGTTCAGTTCCCCGACGATCAGGCCAAAGAGGATGGCGATGACGGCCGTTCGACCACGCCGCCAGGGAAGGGCGATGACGCCGGCGACGAACGCGGCGATGGAGACGGCCACCAGCAATTGCGGCGTAGTCAGGACGAGCATGAAACCCACGCCCGCCAGGGCGCCGAGGCCCGAGCCGATCAGGTTGGCGGCGTAGTGGCCGCCGATGCGCTCGGGGACATCCATCAGGGCTACGCACAGGGCCGTGGCCGCGAACAGGAACGGGACTAGCAAGATCGCCTCGAGCAGGATGACGTAGCCGATTTGGCCGAGGTGCCAGGCCAGGAATTGCACATCCAGCGGCACGAGTCGGCTGGCGGCCAGGCAGATCGGCACGGCCAGGGCGAAGGCCATCGCCGAGCCACTCAGCCAGGCGGCCGGTCGCGTCAGCACGCGCCGCCGACAGATCGTCAGCAACGTGCCGCTGGCGCCGAAGCCCAGCAGGGCGATGGTGATCACCATGGCGGCGAAGTGGTGCCAGAACCGCAGGGCCAGCACGCGCATGAGAGCCAGTTCGAGGGCGATCACGGCCATGGCGATCAGCGCGACGGCCAGGCGTGTTCGGAATCGACTCATGCGTTACTCGGCGGCGGGGTCTTTTCGCAGGAAGGGCACGAAGCGGACGGCCATGATCGAGCGGCTGCGGACCGTGCCGTCTTCGGCCTTGTCGATCACGGTCAGCGACTGGACGGCCATGGGTCCGCCGATGGGGATGATCATTCGCCCACCGGGTGCGAGCTGCTTGAGCAGCGGGGGGGGCACCTGGGCGGCAGCCGCGGTGACGATGATGGCGTCGAAAGGGGCAGCTTCTTCCCAGCCGTAGTAGCCGTCGCCGTGGCGGGCTTGGATGACATCGTAGCCGAGCCGCTCGAATCGTGTCGCGGCGGCTCCGGCCAGCGGCCCGACGATTTCAATGGTGTAGACGCGCGGCGTCAGCTCAGTCAGCACGGCCGCCTGATAGCCCGAGCCCGTGCCGATCTCCAGCACGCGAGACTTGGCCGTCAGGTTCAACTGCCGCGTCATTTCGGCGACGATGTAGGGCTGCGAAATGGTCTGGCCGAAGCCGATCGGCAGGGGGGTGTCGGCATACGCTCGCCGTTGGTAATCCTTGGGCACGAACTCATGCCGCGGCACGGCGGCCATGGCCTTCAGAATAGTCGGGTCGACCAGGCCATAGCGTCTGATTACGCGAGCCATTCGATCTCGGTCGTCTTGGCGGGCGTCGAAGCGCGGCGGTTGCCAGGCCTCTTCCGGCTGCGTCGCTGGTTGGGATTCCTGCGTGGTTGGCTGTGCCGTGGTCGGCTCGTCCTGGGCCGGGGCCGTCTGAGGAATCGGCAGGACGTGCAGCAGGCCGAGAACAATGCAAGCGAGGATTGTCCCAACAACAATGGCCAGCAATGTTCGCGATAGCGTGACGTGGCGTCGTGTCATGTGCCCCACCTCCTCGACGCTTCTTATGCAATGATATCGCGCCGCGGGGTGTGCGAGCAAGCCGTGGCGCCCCAGAGGAAAGGTTCTTAGTCGCCTGCTTCGTCGGGTTCGCCGACCAGGACCAGGCGGCGTCCGCCGGTGATGGCCAGGGCCCGGTCGAAGGTCATGGTGTCGGTGGCGTTGAGGTAGAAGACCTGGTCGTCGCGGAGTTCCTCGACGAACGTTTCGAGATCGTCGGCCGCTCGGTCGTTGACCTGCAACGCTCGCAGCGAAGCCATCTCCCGGAAAGTTGGGATATGCTGGGTGTGCGCCCCACACAGGTGAATCATGCCGCCGCGGGGGTAGACGTTGAGCACCTCCTCGTCCAGCGGCGCGATGAACTCGGCGTATTGGGGCGGAGAGAGCAACTGGCAGGTGCAGCCGCAGATCTGGCCGAAACCGACCGGCTGAGACCGTCCGCCCGGGCAGACGCACTGGAGCTGCTCAGCCGGGATCGTCCCCCGGTACCAGCGGTGCAGGTCGCACAGCAGGTCGGTGATCACGCGTAGGTCGTGGCGAACGGCGTCCGGGTCGGTCAGCATTGCTTCAAAGAACGCCTGGCCGTACAAATTGACGGCCGCGTTGAGCGGGCTGCCGATGGTGGGCAGGCCGAAGATCACGCTGCGGACGTCTCGGGCGAGAAAACCGTGGGCAAAGTCCATCATGCGTTGCCAGGTGGGGTGGCCGTCCAGGTCGACGGGCTGAAGTTCGCCGATGGGGGTGGGCAAGGGCGTGCTCTGCCAGTTGCCCTCGTTCAGTTCGAACACGTCCGCGTCGAACAGATGATCGATGAAGTGCACGCCGCGCGGATTGTACATCAGGCACAGCGGACGGAGAACGTTTGGCGCCGGGGTCTCGGCGGCGACGTCTGCGAGCTGGCCCAAGACGTCATCCAGCCAGACTTCCCAGTCCAGTGTGGCGTGATCGGTGGTGTGTTCCACGCCGGCCAGGTGGATCCCATTCGGAAAGGCCTCACCGGCGAAGACCGCCTTCAGCTGTGCGAACACATCATCGCGCGCGGCAATCTGCTGGGGTGCGTTGAGCACGTCCTGATACGCTCGATCAGTCACGGACGGCCTCGTACATGGCGATAATGCTCTCGGGCGGGCAGTCGGGGTTGATGGTGTTGGCCGTGAACAGGCACAGGCCGGCCTTATCGCGGCAGACGTCGATGGCGTTGCGCACGCGGCCGCGAAGTTCGTCCGGCGAAAGGACCGGCAGTTCGGTGGTCACGGAGATCGGGCCGAACACGACCAGCGGGTTGCCGTCGCGCGTCTTGAGGTCTGCAATGTATTCGATCGTCACGTTGCACTCGGGCTGGAAGCCCTGCAGGCCTTGAACGCCGGCCTCGAGCAGCATCGGCACCAGTTCGCGGACGTCGCCATCGCAGTGGAAGATCGGCTTGCAGCCGGCATCCAGCAGCGGCTGAAGGCTGTACTCGAACGGTTCGTACCAATGCTCCCGCATGAACTCGGGGGAGACCATCAGGCCTCGTTGGGTGGTGATGTCCTCGCCCATAAACAGGGCGTGGGGGTGGATGCCGTCTTCGACGGCGCGAGCGACCAGGCGATTGACGCAGTGGGCCCGGGCGGCCGAGCAGCGGACCATCTTGGCGATTCGCTGGGGATGCAGGCCCACCATCAGGAAGAAGTTCTCATAGCCGAGTGTGTGATAGTGGCCCAGGCAGGCGCAGGCGTCCCAGCGGGCGGGCATCCAGATCATGTCGCCGCAGGTGTCCTGGGCGTTGGACAGGTCGCGTTTGAGCTTGTCGTAGCCGGCGTCGAAGTCGAACCCGGCCAGGATGTCGTCGGGGGAGGGCATGGCGTCGATTTCGTCGCAGCATTGCTCGAGCGTCTTGCCGCGATCGGCGTTGGCGTAGGTGTGCTCGTCGACGATTCGGCTGTCGCGGCCGGTGGGCACGAGGATGTCGATCAGGCCGTCGCAGCCGAGGCGTTCGTAGGCGCGGACCGTGATCGGCTGCGGGCCGGCCCAGTATTCGTCGAGCGTCACGTCGGTGAGGGCGCAGATGGTTTCGGGGCAGCTAATCCAGCCGCCGAGGGTGGGGGTGCGGTCGGGCGGGTTGCCGGTAAAAACAGCTTCGAGGCGTTGCCAATGTTCGTTGTGCGGCATGCGGCGTCTCCTGGTCGGTGGTGAGGCGGCATTGTGGCAGTCGGGTGGCGCGGCGTCAAGCTGTTGAGGCCGTTTGGGTTGACGGGTCGGGCTGCGTCTGCGAAAAGGTACTCCCTAGGCGACGAAAGCCCGCTCCGAGGACCCTCACGCATGGCGACAGCCCGCAAAGCGACCGGCCGCGAGACGTTGATCAGTGTGGTCGTTCTGGCGGCGCTGGGCGGTGTGGTGGCGGGGGTGCTAGTTAAGCAATCGATCTACGACGAGTCTGTCTATGTCCTGCCCACCGGGGACGAAACGACGGGCGAAGCCTTCCCCTTCGCTTTCGCCCAACCCGACTCGCTGGTGCCTCTTGGCGCGGCTGAGATGTTCGTTCCCGACACGCTCTATGAGAAGATCGACGGCGGCGCCGACCGCTACCTCGATAGCGGCTTTGTCCGGCTAGACTATCAACGGTACGGCTTGGCCGATGACACCGACCAATGGCTGGCGCTGTGGGTCTATGACATGGGTACACCGGTCAACGGGCTGGCGGCCTTCACGGCGCATCGGCCAAGCGGGGTCGAGGCCATCGAGTTCGCCGAGCGGGCGTATGTATCCGGCGGCTCGATCTTCTTCAAGCACGGCCAATACTACGTGCGGGTGGTGGCGGCCGAGGAGTCCGACGACTTGGCCGCTGCGGCGATGCAGCTTGCACAGAAGTTCGAGCAGGGGCTGACCGTCGAGGTCGACGCGGCGGCTGCGAAGATCGAATCGCTCTTTCCCTCTGAGGGCCGAGTCGGAGAGATTGAGCTGGAAAAGGCCAACGTCTTCGGCTTCGACAAGCTCGACCACGTTTATCTTGCCCATTACGAGATCGACGGCACGGCCGTAACGGCGTTTCTGACGCTACGGGCCGACGCCCAAGCGGCGGGCGATCTCGCCGCAGCCTACGCCGCGTTCCTCAAGGGCGTCGGGGCGACGGAGTCGCCCATGGCCGGTGAGCACCAGCCGGGCGTGACCGAACTAACGCTCTACGAGTACAACTACTTTCTGTTCCATAAGGGCGCGCTGGTCGGCGGGGTCAACGAGTGTTTCAATCGCGCCATCGCACAGCGGATTGGCTATCAGCTCTACCAGGCTGTTTCGGAGACCGACGAATGACCGATGCGCCACAGCCCGATCCCGCCACAACCAGCCGTCGTGAGTTTCTGGGCCGGTCGGTCAAGGCTGCGGCCACGGTCGCTGCGGCCGGCGGGGTGGCGGCGTGGTTGGTCCATCGGGCGAACCGGCCGGTCGTCGATAACACCGTAGCGCTGGGCGATTTCTGTGTGGGCTCCGAAGCGCGGATGGCGGCGGTTAGGGGGACCGATCGCGCCGATCTGCTGGCCCGCGGCCTGGCGGGTGTGGGTGGGTTGGATACTTACGTGAAGCCCGGCGAGCGCGTGCTGATCAAGGCCAACGTGGCGTTCGCCTCGCCGGCGTCGCTAGGGGCGACGGCGCATCCGGATCTGGTCGGCGAGTTGGTGCGCCTGTGCCTGGCCGCCGGCGCCAAAGACGTGGTCGTTACCGACAACCCCATCAACGACCCGGCCAACTGCTTTGCGCTGTCGGGCGTGGGCCGGGCCGCCACCGAGGCCGGCGCCCGGGTTGTTCTGCCCAAGCTCACCTACTTCCGGCCGACCACCGTTGCCGGCGGCATGCTGATCAAGGACTGGCCGTTGTTGTATGAACCGTTCGAGGGGGTGGACAAGGTTATCGGCGTGGCGCCGGTCAAGGATCACGACCGGGCCGTGGCCTCGATGACGATGAAGAACTGGTACGGCCTGCTGGGCGGGCGGCGAAACCAGTTCCACCAGGACATTCACGACACCATCAAGGAACTGGCCATGATGGTCCGGCCCACGCTGGTGGTCCTCGACGGCGTGCAGACCATGGTCAGCAACGGCCCAACCGGCGGGTCGCTGGCGGACCTGAAAGACACACAGACCATGATCGTCAGCACCGATCAGGTCGCCGCCGACGCCTACGGGGCCCGGGAGCTATTGGGCCTATCGCTGGACGAACTGCCCTATATCGGCAAAGCCGAGGCCGCCGGCGTGGGCACGACCGATTACGAACGACTCTTGCCGAGCCAATCGTTGGAACTGTAGCCGCCCAACAGGGAAAGACCGCGCGGACATGAGAATCACCACCACACGACGACTGAGCCAACTGCTGTTCCTCGTGCTGTTCGTGTGGCTGTGCGTGGTCAGCACCGGCGGCGAGGCGTGGTTCCAGCGGCGCGGATGGCCCGTGAACTGGCTGCTGCAGCTCGATCCGCTGGTGGCCGTGGGGGTGGGCTTGGCGGCCGGGGCCCTGACGGTCGGCCTGCTGTGGGCGTTGGCGACAATCCTACTGACGGTCCTGTTCGGCCGCGTGTTCTGCGGGTGGATGTGCCCGTTCGGTACGATCCATCAGTTCGTGGGGTGGTTGGGACGGCGGCGTCGATTGCAGGACCGACTCCTGGCCAACCGCTATCGGGCGCGACAGTCGATCAAGTATTACATCCTATTCGGTCTGTTGGGCGTGGCAGCGGCGGGGGCGCTAACGGGGTGGGCCCCGCAGGCGGGCAGTTTGCTGACGGGATTGCTCGACCCAATCCCCCTGGTCTATCGCTCGGTGGAGTTGGTGGTCTTGCCGATCGTTGACGGCCATGTGCACGTGCTGTGGACCGACAGCCGCTTGACCGACGGGGCGTTGTTGATCGGTTTGATCTTCACGGCTGCCGTGTTGGCGAACTGGTATCGGCCGCGATTCTTCTGCCGATACGTCTGCCCGCTGGGGGCGTTGCTGGGGATCATCAGCCGTGTGTCGATCTTCCGCATCGCCCGCACCGAATCGGCCTGCACCTCGTGCGGTCTGTGCGAGCGGTCGTGCGAGGGCGCCTGCACGCCGACCGAACGCGTCCGCAGCAGCGAATGCGTGATGTGCCTCAATTGCCTCGACGACTGTCGCCACGACGCGCTGGCCTATCAGGTCCACAAGCAGCCGGGCGAAATCACCGGCCCGGACGTGTCGCGCCGCGGCGTGCTGGCGTCCTTGGCGACGGGCCTGGCCGTGGCGCCGCTGCTGCGGCTGACGGGGCGGACGACCCTCAACTGGTCGTCGGACCTCATCCGTCCGCCGGGAGCGCTGGCCGAGGCCGACTTCCTCAAGCGATGCATCAAGTGCGGGCGGTGCATGCGGGCATGCCCGACCAACGTGCTCCAGCCAGCCGGCCTGGACCAGGGCATTGAGGCGCTCTGGACACCGGCGCTGAACAACCGCATCGGCACGAGTGGGTGTCAGCTCAACTGTGTGGCGTGCAACAACATTTGCCCGACCGGGGCGCTTCGGCCGCTCAGTCTGGATGAAAAGCTCGGTGTCGGTGAGTTTGCCGAGGGCGGACCGGTGCGGCTGGGCACGGCGTTCGTCGATCGCGGGCGCTGTCTGCCGTGGGCGATGGGACGGCCTTGCATTGTCTGCCAGGAGAACTGCCCGGTCAGTCCCAAGGCAATCGGGGTGGCCGAGGAGTATGCGGTCGTGCGCGACGGCGTGCTGACGGTTCATCAGGCTGGCGACGACGAGTTGATGGTTTCCGGTAGTGATGTTCCGGCCGGGACGTGGACCACGGGCGACTACTACGTATGTCCGGCGGGCAAGCCCGAGCAGCGCCGCCGCATCCTTCGACAAAGTCCGGATACGCTGGGCTTGGCCGGGGCGGCGTGGGCTCAACCGCCCGAGCCGGGGAGCATGGTTGAGGTTCGCGTGCAATTGCTCCGGCCGGTAATCGATCCGGCGCGGTGCATCGGTTGCGGCGTGTGCGAACACGAATGCCCCGTCAGCGGCAGGCGGGCGATCCGCATCACGGCCGAGAACGAAAGCCGAAGCCGCGACCGATCTCTGCTAATCTAGCGTCAGCCGGTTTGCCAGAGGCCACCGAGGGCCGGTAGAATAGACTCAATTAAGTTCGCTCGCCTTGAAAGGACAGGACATGGTCAATCAACCAAGCGACAATCGTCTAACTCGACGGGGATTCCTATCGGCCGCTACCGCTACCGGCGCCGCGGCGCTGCTGGGCGGGGCCAAGCTCGCGCTTGGCCAGGAGGCCGCCGAAAGCACGGCCGCTACCGATCTGAAAGTCCCCACCCGCCCGTTCGGCAAGACCGGCGTGGACGTGCCCATTCTGTCCGTGGGCGGCACGATCAACACCGCCGATAACCAACTAATGCTGCGTAAGAGCCTGGATTGGGGCGCCACCTACTGGGACACGGCCATGGGCTACAGCAACGGCAAGAGCGAGCAGGGCATGGGCAAGTTCTTTGCCGCCCATCCCGGCAGTCGCGAGAAGGTCTTCCTGGTCACCAAGAGCGGCAACAAGACGCCGGTCGGGCTGACCCGCGACCTGAACGCATCGCTGGAGCGTCTGCAGACCGATCACGTGGACCTGTACTTCCTGCACGGCCTCAACAAGGCCGACCAACTGACCGAGGAGTTGGTGGCCTGGGGCGCCCAAGCCAAGGAGAGCGGCAAGATCAAGCTGTTCGGCTTCAGCTCCCACGACAATATGTCGGCCTGCATGACCCGCGCCGCGGAGTTGGGGGGCATCGACGGCATCATGTTGCTTTACAACTTCCGTGTGATGGTTCTCGATGCCGCCACCGGCGGCAAGCTGACCACGGCGATCGACGCCTGTCATAAGGCCGGCATCGGGCTGACGGCCATGAAGACCCAAGGCGGGCGCATGGAATCCGGCGATGAAGCCGCCGAGGCCGAGCTGCTGGAGGCGTTCGTGGAGCGGGGCTTCTCGCCCCAGCAAGCGGCGCTGAAGGCGATCTGGGAAGATGAGCGGTTTGCCTGCATCTGCTCCAAGATGGAAAACGTCCAGCAGCTTCAGGCGAACGTAGCTGCGGCCGTCGACAAGACTGAGTTGACCGCGAGCGACCGTGCGGCGATGACCCGCTTCGCTGAAAGAACCTGCGGCGACTACTGCGCCGGATGCAGCGAGATTTGCTCGCGCGCCGTCGCCGACCAGGTGCTGGTCCACGACGTGCTGCGTTACCTGATGTACTACAACGCCTACAATGACCGGCACGAGGCCCGCGAGTTGTTCGCCCAGTTGCCGGCCGCCGTTCGCCGCAAGCTAACCCGCGTGGATTACTCGCAGGCCGAGGCCCGGTGCCCGCAGAATATCCCCATCGCGGCGCGGATGAAGCTGGCCAATGAGTTGCTGGCGTAAACCCGGGCGAACCGATAAGGTGAACGGGCTGACCGAATAACACCTCGACGAAGACAAGGAACCGATGATGCTGGGACACTTTGCTCACACACAACCGCTCGGTTCGGGCCTGCTGGCCTGGACGCCCGGCGCGCCGGAAATCATTCTGATTGTCGTGGTCGTCCTGCTGCTGTTCGGTGGGCGGAAGCTACCGGAACTGGCTCGGGGACTGGGGCGCGGGCTGAGGCTCTTCAAGAACGAGGTCAAAGGCGTCAAAGATGAGATTGACGACGCTGTGACCGACGAGGACGAGGCGCCGAAGCCGGCCGCCAAGACCGACGACGATCAGAAGCAATCTTAAGCGCTCTTGTCGCAGACGTTGAAATGCGGAGTTGCTGCTGGCGCGGCGGCTCCGCATTTCGATTAGCTGTCTTCTTTTGCTGCGGGGGCAAACAGCCACACCAGTATCACGCCGATCTCGTAGAGCAGCCACACCGGAAGGGCTAGCGAGAGCTGACTAATGATATCAGGGGGGGTGAAGGTGGCCGCCAGGATCAAGATCGCCACGATGACGTGACGGCGGTAGTAGCGCAGCGTGGCCAGCGTGACCAATCCCAGGCGCCCCAGCATCAGCACGACCAGCGGCGTTTGGAACGCCAAACCGAACACCAGCGCCAGCCCTGTGACGAAGCTGACGTAGCTGTCGAAGGTCACCATGGACGTCAATCCGAGCCAACTGGAGAAGTTCACGAAGAACTTGATGATCGGGATGGCCACCACCAGGAGCAGGAACAGCACGCCGGCGACGAACAGGAGGGCCGACGCCGGGGCCGTGTAGGTGACGAACCGCCGCTCGGGCCGGTACAGGCCGGACGCGATGAACTGCCAGAGCTGATAGAACACCCATGGCGAACTGACGACCAGGCCCGCCACCAGGGCGATCTTTATGTAGGTGGTGAAGGCCTTGGAGAGGCTCAGGACGGTCAGTTGCGGTTCACGGCCGAGCTCTTCCATCGCTTGGACGTAGGGGTGACGGAACGCGTCGACCAAGTGGTTGCCGAACACCAAGGCTGCGATCATGGCGATGGCCAGGCCTAGCAGCGCGTAGATCAGGCGCCGGCGGAGCTCATCGAGATGCTCGACCAGCGTCAGCTGCGGCCCTTCATGCGTGGCGTCCTCTGCCATACGCGGAATTGTAACGGCGTCGGGCGGTGGGTATAAGGGCCTTCATGAGGGATACGCTGTTTTCATTAAGGGGACGCCTTACTGTGGCCGGTCTTCTTGTGCTGGCGGCCCCCCTGGCTGGCTGCAATGATCTGGTCGTTGCGACGATAGGCGGCCCTACCGGCGGGGTATTGACGGGGCACGTTTCCAGCGAGTGCCGCGATGAAGGACTGAACTGCCACTGGCACTCCATTTCCGGCGCGGTGGTCGAGGTCCGTGATGCCGAGGACCTGGACCGTACCCTCGCGACAGGACGCACCGCCTGGAATGGGAGCTTCTGGCTTTCCGGCGTTCCAGGCGATGCCGACGTGGTCGTCCTTGTCAGGGATGCTTATCGCGGGACCTATGCCAAGGAGGTCCGGACACATATCGACAAGTTCGGTTTTGGATATGCGGGCACGATCCACTTGCCCATTCCCTGCACGGATGAAGAGCGTTCCGACGAGACCTCTCAACGATAAGGAAAGGAGTGCTTCCCATGTTGTCAAGACGCTTGGTCTTTCTTGCGATAGGTGCTCTGGCCGCGACACTAAGTGGTTGTGGGGGCGTGCTGACGGGCACGGTGGTGCACGACGCCGACGGCAAGGCGGTCTGTTGCGCTCAGATCCGGGTGCGCGACGCCGCCGACACCAGCCAACTGCTGGCCAAGGGGCGGACCAATCTGTTCGGCGACTTCATCGTGACGGGCGTGCCGGTGGAGACGGATCTGTCGGTGCTGATCAGCAAGGAAACCGATCGCGGGCCCTTCGCCGAGACCTACGAGGCCAGAATCGACGAATCCGGCTCGGCCTCGCTGGGGCTGCTCCGCTGCGGCGCGCCGACCAAATGAGCGTGGGCGTTAGGATGGGCGTTTGAACGGGCGCCAGCGGACCTTGGCGCCGGCGGCCCGAGCCTCGGCGTGGGCCTTCTTGGCCAAGCGGGCCTGGCGAATCGGTAGATAGTAGAGAATGGAGTAGGCCAACCCCATCGCGGCGCAAGCGAGGGCGATGCGGCCGGTCTGCTGGCCGCCGCCGACGCTATCGAACATGCGAAACGCCTCGAGGCCGAAGGCGATGCAGATGATCATCCACCCGTTTAACCGGAGCGCGGCCGACCACCAGAACATCAAGATGCCGATGGCCGTTGCGAAGGCCAGGAGCTGCCCGACGTTCGTGACGAACATGTGGATTGGAACGACCACGATGCTGAGCGCGGGCAGGTGCGCCAGCGTCCCGCCGAACGCCCCCAGGCCGGTGGCCGCGAAGACCCCCAGAACCGTTCCCACCAGCATGGCCGAAAACGGGCCCAGAACGTAAGCCCAGGCGTGCTTGACGCCGGAGAACACCGCATCGATCTGGTCAACTGGCTGACTCATGCCTGATGGGGCCCCTCGTCTCAGTCCACGGGGTCGCCTCGCGAACAGCTACCGCTCGCGGAGTTCCATGTAGACCTCGTTGTAGTAGATGGCCGCGTCCACGGGTGTGTTCGGCGGAATGTGGTTGCCGACCGCCATGATGAAGCCGGGGCAATCCTTGCCGATGGTCATGCAGCGTTCGACCTCGGCGCGAATCGCCTTCTTGTCGTTCTTCAGTAGGATTCGCGTGTCGGCGTTTCCGATGAAGCTGTGCGTCTGGCCGTACTTTTCGGCGAAAACGGCCATGTCCGTCAGCGGCTCGAAGGCGAAACAGTTGATGCCCGTTTCGACCAGGTCGTCGAGGAATTCGGTGTAGTTGCCGTCGGACGTAAAGCAGATGATCTTGCCGGCGTCGCGGAGCGGGGCGAAGTACGTCTTGAAGTTGGGGAAAACGAACTCGCGGTACCAGTCCGGATGGAAGAAGGCGCCTTCGGTCCAGACCATGTCGTCGTGAACCATCACCACCGGCGCGTCGGAGTCGGCCAGAGCGTTGAAAAGCTGCTGGTTCCATTCGGCGTACCGGTTGGCGATGTGGCCGAGCTTCTTGGAGTCGACGCCGGCGGCCAGCAGCAGCATGTCCCAGCCGTAAATGGCGATGAAGGCCGACAGCATCGTGGTGTAGATGCCCGTCATGGATACACCGATCGGGCAGCGGTTCAGCGCGTTGGTGTAGTAGGTGTTGAAGTCGGCCACGAGTTGGGCGTGGTCGAGCGGGCCGAACGCCTCGACGGGGTCGAAGGCCAGGGCCTCTTCGGGGGTCTCGAACGGGCACGTGCCCACGGGGGTGAAGTCGCTGCCGTCCTCGGTGTAGACGGCGTGGCCCATGTTGGTTTGATACTTGCCGAAGTGCTGTCCGGCGATATCGGTGTTCCACTGGAAGGCGTAGTCCCAGATGCGATACAGCTCGTGCCAGGGGTTCTCGCCGTCGGGGCGGGCCAGGACGAACTCGTCGAGCTGCTCCCAGTTGCTCGGGCCCTTGCCTTCTTCCCACGTTCGCGGGTCCATGCCGGTGATGGCCTGGATCAACTCGTGGTGGATCTCGACCGAATACTCCGTCCGCGGCACGCGGGGGGGCTTCTCCATACGCAGTGCGGCCATTCCGTCTTCGGTGGACATCGTGTTCTCCTGAAGCTCAAGACCGAGCCACCAGAATCGGGGTTCGGAGCTTCGGCGTCAAGGCTTGGCCCTACAGCTTCGCCGCTCCGCGGTTGAGGATGTCCCAGGCCTTGGCGATGTAGAAGCGGTAGTTGGCTAGGGGCGTGCCGTTGGGAATGCGGTGGTCCAGGGCCAGCAAGCATCCGCCGGTGGCGATCATGGGGGGGAGTTTGTACTCGAGTTCCGCGGCTATCTCATCCTGGGGTCGGCGGAGGACGTGTTTGTCGATGCCGCCGGAAAAGGCCAGGCGCCGGCCGTACTGCTTGCGGAGTTGAACGATGTCCATGCCGGCGGCGGGTTCGCAGGGGAACATGGCGTTGACGCCGGCGTCGAGAAAGGCGTCGATCACGGGTCGCATGTCGCCGTCGCTGTCTTGCTGGAAGAGGCGCGCCCCGCGATCCGAGAGCATGTCCCAGACCTTGCGGTAGTAGGGGACGAACAGCTCGCGGACGTGATCCGGCCCGGCCAGCGGCCCGCTCTTGCCGGCCATATCTTCGTGGACGAACAGGATGTCGACTTTCACCTCGCGCGAGACGACGTCGAGCACGCGGCAGGTGGTGTCGCAGAAGGTGTCGATCATATCGCGGATCAGTTCCGGCTGATCGTAGTAAGCGAGGCAGACGGCCTCATCGCCCATCAAGTCGCGCGGCCCGGCGAAGGCGCCGGGCATGTTGACCATGACGGCGCAGCCGGCGGCGAGATGATCGTCGGCCGCTTTCCGCCAATCGGCGGCGAGGCGTTCGTCAGTGAACTCAAACTCACCCTTCATCGCCAGCCAGTCGTCTATGGTCTTAACCGGGTACGCCAGCGGAAGGGCGATGGTGGCGAAGCCTTTGGGGAGTTTCATCAGGCGGCCGAGGGGGTCGCGGTAGATATGGTGCTCGTCGGTTTCCTCTAGGGAAGCGTATCGGTCCGGCCCGAGCCAGCCGGTGGTAACGGGCAGGTGGCCCACTAGCGGGGCGCGGAACTGGAATGCGGTGAAGTCCAGCTCGGCCTGCGTGGCACCTTGTTCGACCCATTCCTCCTTCAGGCCGATCAGCGGGCCGAACAGCTCCGTGAAGAGCGGCCGGGCGTTTTCCTGGAACGTCATGTGGTCCAGGTATTCGGCGCGCCGGATACTTGGCCGCACGTCGATGGCCATGTCGGCGTGTGTGAGCCATCTGAGCTTGGTCATAGCGGTTTGATGATGCAACACGGGCCTGGCGATGGGAGGGTGTCGCTGACACGGAGCGTCCAGGTCAGGAGTTCTTGGAGCAGGTCGGCTTGGATGGCGGCAACGTCCGGCTGATCGTACAGGTTGTTCAGCTCGGCGGGGTCGTCGGCCAGATGGTAGAGCTGGCCGGCGCCGGTCATGTCGACGATCAGCTTCCAATCTCCCTTGCGGACCATCCGCATGTGGCCGGACTGTGTGACGGTGTTGAGTTCGTCGAAGTTGCCCCAATGGTCCTCGGTGGCGGGGGCAAAACCGTCCTGGGCGGGCTCGTAGTCGACGTCATCGGCGGTGACGTGCGCGCCGCCGACGCCTTGTTCGACGTAGGCGCTGCGGAAATCGTCCTTGCAGTAGTCTTGGCCCGTCAGCATCGGCCACAAGCTGCGGCCCTGAACGCCGGCGGGCGGGTCGGCGCCGATGGCGTCGCACAAGGTGGGCATGATGTCAGTGATGGACACGTGGGCGGGGTGGGCGCCTCGTTGGGCGGCGATTCCGGGCCCGGCGAATTGCAGCGGGATGCGGGTAAGGCACTCGGGCAGTTCCGGCCCTTTCTTGACCAAGCCGTACTCGCCGACGAAGTCGCCGTGGTCGGAGGTGAAGATGATGAGGGTGTTGTCGGCCAGGCCTTGGGCGTCCAGGAACTGGGCGAAGCGTTTCACTTGGTCGTCGATCAGGCGAAGCATGCCGACGTAGTTGGCCCTTGCGCGGGCGATGACGTCTTCGAAAGGCGGGTAGGCGTCTTCCAGTCGGGCGCGATTGTACTGGTAGGGATAGCTCTTGTCGGCTAGGGCGGTCTTATCGGTGCGGGTCGGCGGGAGCGAGCCCGGCGGGAACAACGAGTAGTACGGCTCGGGCACTTGGTAGGGGTTGTGCGGCTCGGGGAAGGTCAGCCACAGCAGGAAGGGCTTATCGCCAACCGACTGGACCCATTCGGTGGCGCTATCGACAAGGCGATAGGGGTGTTGCTGTTCGAGCGGGAAGGGGGTGGCTTCCAGGGCGGTCAGTCCGATGTCTTCCAGGAAGGTGTGGAACTGCTTGGCCGATTCGGAGGGGCCGTCCTCGTCCATGGACCAATGGCCGGCCTCGGTCCAGTGGTCGCATGCGCCCGGCTGCAAGTGGGAGTGGTTCTTGCCGACCATGGCGGTGGCGTAGCCGTGGTCCCGAAAGACGCCGAACAGGTCTTGAGTGAAGACGGCGTCGGCCCCGTTCCAGTTGGTGTGGCAGCGATGGGCGCTAACGTATCGGCCGGTCAGCAGGCTGACCCGGGCCGGGGTGCAGACGGGGGCGGAGGTGTAGGCGTGGTCGAACCACGTGCCCTTCCGGGCGAGGGAGTCCAGGAACGGGGCGGTATCGAGCCCAAAACCCTCGCGGGCGGAGACGTCCGCCCGTTGCTGGTCGGTCATGATGAGAACAACATTGGGTCTGTCAGCCATACGCATGCTCTGCAATATCCTGAAGGTGGCCCATCAGCACCCAGTCTTCACTTCATCGTCTCATCTTCGATGGCGGCGACGTGGGTCAGGGAATCGGTGACGAACTGGGCCAGGTCGGGCGGCAGGCCGTCGGTGTGGGCGGTGGTCAGGAAGTTGTCGACGGCCATGAGGGCCTGATGGGGGGCGATCATCATGGCGCCCATGGCCAGGATGTTGGCGTTGTTAATGGCGCGGCACATCTTGGCGGCGTGGGCGCTTTCGACCAGGCCGGCGGTGACGCCTT
This sequence comes from uncultured Planctomycetaceae bacterium, assembly GCA_964428895.1. Classification (GTDB taxonomy): domain Bacteria; phylum Planctomycetota; class Phycisphaerae; order SM23-33; family SM23-33; genus HyVt-337. Next base: position 25,812 of record CAYRZU010000009.1, on the reverse strand, counting down.
TGAACTTATTGGCGACGACCGCCACGCCCATGCCCGTGCCGCACAGCACGATGCCGCGGTCGGCCTGGCCGGCCTGGACCGCGCGGGCGGCGGCGGCGGCGACATCGTAGTAGTCGACCTTGTTTTCGCCGAGGGTGCCGACGTCGGTGACGGCGTGGCCTTGGGATTCGAGGTGCTCTTTGATGGTGTCTTTCAGATCGGCCGCCCAGGGGTCGGCGCCAATGACGATGTTCATGGTGAGTTCCTTGTCAGCGCGTTAGAGCATGTGTTCGGTTCGGGCGATGATCTCGTCTTGGGTCGGTTCGTCAAGCGACACGAACGGGGCGCTATAGCCGGCCACGCGGACCATGACGTGTCCGTGCTTGTCGGGTTCGGCGCGTGCGGCGAGGAGTTCGTCGCGACCATAGAAGGTGAGTTGGCATTGTTGGCCGCCGGACTCGAAGTGGCCTTGCACCAGGGCGGCCACGTGGTCGATGCCGGATTCGTGTTCGAGCAACTTGCCGGCCAAGGAGATATTCGTGACGGTCGAGGTCGGCAGGAGGTGGTGGGGCATCTTGGCGACGGAGTTAAGCATGGCGGTCGGGCCGTGGTGGTCGCGTCCGGCCGACGCGGCCAGGCTGGACGCGAAGCTTTCACCGGCCTTTCGGCCATCGGGGGTGGCCCCGGTACGGCTGCCGAAATGGCTGTGGGCGTTTTCGTAGCCGGCCAGCGTGCCGAGGATGTATTGGCCGCCGCGGAAGGGGGCTTTGGTCTTCAGGAGTTGATCGAGCGCGACGATGATGTCGGCGGCGATTGAATCGACTGCATCGTTGTCGTTACCGAAGTGGTCGTCGGAAGCGAGTATCTCCAGACGCAGTGTTTCGTGATCGGCCCAATCGGTGCGGATCGTCTCGACGAACTCGGCCAGCGTGAGGCGTTGGCCCTGGAAGACCACTCGTCGGATGGCGGCCAATGAATCGGCCAGGTTGGCGATGCCGATGGCGTCCCAGTTGCAGAAGTTGTAGACGGCGCCGCCCTGGGGGGTGGAGGCGGCGTTTTCGATGCAGCCTTGGGTGAGCAGGCTGGATTCCAGCGCGCCGCCGGGGGCGCCCGCCCTCATGCTGTCGAGGTGCTCAGAGTGTTCGTGCATGGCCGCGGCGGTTTCGGCGAGGGCATCAACGACCGCATCCCAGAGCTTCTCGTAGGAGTCGATGGCCGTCAGGTCGACGTCAGCCTTGATGTCCGGTTCGAGCCCCAGGGCAATGCGGATGGTCTTGGGTAGGTTGACCATGCCCTCGACGGCGCCCATTTGGCTCTTGCCGGTGACGATCACCTCGTGACAGCCCGAGAGGGAGAAGTTGCGAGCGTCTTGTTCGGCCACACCGGCGTGGACTAGGGCGGAGACGATTTGCTCATCGGAGCAGAACTCCAGGTTGTTGAGGCCCGTTCGCTGGACCTTGACGGCCCGGGCCAGGAAGGCGGGGTCCATGTGTTCGTGCCAGCGCACGCCCACTTGCGGGCGGGTGACGGCCATTTCCTCGGTGACCTCCAGGCACATCCAGGACAGTTCGTTGACGGCATCGGCGCCGTCGGGGGTGACGCCGCCGAGGGTAACGCGGTGGTTGCCCGTTCGCCGTTCCGTGCCCCCCATCCAGCCCTGGATTTTCGCCCACAGGCAGCACAGCAGTTCCTTGGCCCCCTCGCGTGTGATTCGTCCGGACTCGATGTCGCGGCGGTAGTAGGGCAGGAGGTACTGGTCCACGCGGCCGGCCGAGTCGGGGGCGAACATGAAGGCGAACCACGCGGCCTGGCAGGCCTGCCAGAACGTCTCGGGCGGATGCTCGATGACGCGGCGGCAGTTGGCGGCGAGGGTGGTCAGTTCGTCCCGGCGGGTCGGGTCGTCGCAGTCGGCGGCGAGGGTCTCGGCCAGGTCGGCGTAGCGGTTGCAGAACTCGATGTGACTTTCGGCCGCGATGAGCAGGGCGGTCAGGAAGTGGCGTTTGTCGGCGTCGGCGTCTCCGATCTCGGCGAGCCGCCGGTCGACGCGGTCGATCAGCCTGGCGAACCCGACGTTTAAGGCCATCTCGTAGTCGATAGTTTCGTGGTTGCCGCAGGTGATGATCATGTCGGCGTCGAGGTACGCTTGGGCCAGCGGCGGCGAGGCGGGGAAGTGGAAGCCGGCTTGGCCGTCGTCAGGAATCGGCTCGGCGGGGGTGTAATGCGTGACGGCCCGAGACCCGACGATCAGCTCGCCGGGATGGATCGCCACCGTGCGATGGCGCCGGTAGTGGGCCCAGGCCTTGGCGGCGCGAATGACATCGGGCTCGCCCGCAGCCCGCGCGACAATCTCAGCCCAGATGGTATCCTGGGCGAGGGTATCGATGGCCTCGGGCGTGGTCAGCGTGCGGGCCCGAAGCATAGCCAGGCGTTCGTTCATGGTGCGGCGATTATACCACCTTGTGTGGGGCTCGCTTAATCAGAACGGGAGCTCTGGGAGAACGCGACCGAGAGGGCTGCGGCTTGACAGCGCCCGCCGGGAAGGCGGAGGAGAAGCGGGGACAGTTGACTATCAGTCTAGGGCGAGTAGAATCAGAATTCTTGTTTGCTGGGGTAGTACATATGAAGCCCGAGCATTTCTTCGTGGGTAGTGACAGTGGTACCACAATGATCATGTTCAACGGCCTCACCTATGGCAGGTCAGTTCCCGATGGAAAGAGGATCCGAGAGTAGCACAGCTCCAAATAGGAAGTGTTGGCGAATTTGGCCTTGGCTTTCTTAGCACTTTCATGGTGAGCGATGAGACAGTAATTGATACCCAGTCCGCGCTTCCGGACGAGCCAGGAATTCGGGCCACGGTCTATAATTGGCGGGGATATCTGGCCACACAGCCGTTAGCGTGTGCTCGTGTCGGGACGACTGTTTCCATGATGTTGAAGGAGCAAGCCGTAGCCAGAATGGAAGCTGTGCCGGCTCTTGTTGATTATTGGTTCCCTCTTCTCGACGTTCCGATAGCCGTCTATCTGAACGGGGAACGTGTGCTAGTCAAGCACGAAAGGTATCCCGACACGGCGTTCAAAAGGGATGGTAGGCTGTTCTTCAGGCTTCCTAGTAGCGAGTCAGTGGCGTCGATTTCTGGCAAACTGTACGGACGTCGAGGGCCGAGCTTTCCCCCGTTATCTCAAGATGGAATTAGAGTAGCCGATGTGCCGCCCCCTCTGAGAGGCCTGGCTGACCATCGGCTGCTTAGGCAACGTGGTGTCACCATCGATCTTCGCGGGGATGATCGTGTTCCGTTGGACCTATCCAGGAATTTGCCGGAAGGTGGCGCAAGTTCCCTGTGGCCGAAGTTGATTCCCAGAATATGGGGGGGGCTCTTCCGCCACGGTTTGAAATACAAGGACGCAGTAGAGGCTGTTGGGCAGCTCTTTCAAGCCGATTTTGAAACGTCAAAGGGAGAGGCGTGCTACTGGCTCGGTCCCAAGGAACGTCGAACGAACAGCGACGGGAGAAGTAGATATGGGGCCGCGTCTGAGTTTCTGCGACGTGGGCGATCCTGATATGAAGCGGCACATCGACGCTGCCGAAGGTAGGGCCATTCTTCTGCCTTCCCCGCCTTCGGCAGTATACGGGGATCCAATCACTTACGAATCAATGTTCGCAAATCGTGCGGACGACTTCCTTGGTGATGATTTTGACTCAGACAAAGCATATGAGGCGGCGCGAGAGACCTATATCAAGCAGTTGGAATTGACACTTTCGTTCTGGTCCGCCAACAGAGATGACACCTTTCATTCCTTGCACGTACTTGATCGGTACGTTTCTCATATCTTGGGGGAGTACGCGTTCGTCTTCCATTCTGAAACGGGTCACGCTGGTGTCGCGGCGGAACAGATCGCAGGCAGCATCGATTTGGCCGGCCTTGTCTTCTGGCGGATGTCCAAGAAGTGGCTGGTCATACGGAGTCCAATTGATGGCAGCTGGCACGCCGTCTATACCTCGGACGTTGAACCCAGTATGTTCGGCTGGAACTTCGCGATGGACCTTGCCGGTTACGTGATTCTGCTCATGTTCCTTATCTGGCCCGAAACGACGGACTGGCGATTCGAAAACGGGTCTATAGAGTGTTTGGGTGGCCTGGGGTTGGAAATACACGAAGCTGAACAGGAGGGCCTTCTGGGAGCCGCGATGGATGGTGATGCTTCTGAATACGACATGGGGGAAGTCGCGGAGGAGTTTGACATTGACAAGGGATTCTCCCCAGAAGGCGACAGCGAGGAACGACGGCGTATGGCCATCATGAAGGAAGCACGACAGAAGCTTCTGGGTGAGCTGGGTACGGATGATCTGGCGAACCACTTGACGCCATGGGACGACGAGTCCTGGCCAGTCACTGGGCGATGACCCTCGGGCTCTGGCTTCAATGACGGCGTGTGTCTCGGACGGCGTGCTTGGGCGGAACCATCACTGCGGGTTGACAGCGCCGGCCGGGGGGCCTAAAAGGTCCAATCTCGCCTTTAAGGGACGTGACGAGATAGGAAGGCAGACGCACGAGGACCTCGATGAAGATCTTTGTCGTGAATTGCGGCAGTAGCTCGATCAAGTACCAATTGTTCGACATGTCGGACGAGTCGGTGCTGGCCAAGGGCATGGTCGAGCGGATCGGCAGCGACGAGGCCAGCCTCGAACACGCCGCCGGTGAGGTCAAAATCCAGCGAGATGTCACGGTCCCGGACCACACCGCCGGAGTGCGACTGATTCTGGACGTGCTGTGCGAGGCCGAGGTCGGCGTGCTGACCGACGTCAGCGAGATCGACGGCGTGGGTCATCGCGTGGTACACGGCGGGGAGGACGTCATTGCCTCCCGTCCGATCGATGTGGCCACCTGCAACGTGATCCGCGAGAACGCGGCGTTGGCGCCGCTGCACAACCCGCCGAACCTGGCCGGCATCGAAGGGGCGATGGCCGCCATGCCGGATGTGACGCACGTGGCGGTCTTCGATACCGCCTTCCTGGCCACGCTCCCTGCCGAAGCCCACCGCTATGCGATTCCCAAGGACTGGTACGTCAAGCACAAGGTCCGCCGGTACGGCTTCCACGGAACGAGCCATCGCTACGTGACGCTGCGTGCGGCCGAACTGCTGGATAAGGACCCGACCCAGATCAACCTGATCACGATCCATTTGGGCAACGGCTGCTCGATGACGGCCGTCGCCGGCGGGGTGGCGGTGGACCATTCCATGGGCATGACGCCGCTGGAGGGGCTGGTGATGGGCACCCGAAGCGGTGACATCGACCCGGCAATCATTCCCTACATGGTCCGCCAGGGCCTGTCGATTGACGAGGTGGAAGAGGCCCTCAATAAGAAATCAGGTCTGTTGGGGTTGTCGGAGTTTGGCAACGACATGCGAGACCTGCTGGATCAGCGAGAGGCCGGCCACACCCAGGCCTCCCTGGCGGTCGAAGTTTTTTGCCGGTCCGTGGCCAAATATGTCGGGGCCTACTACGTTATGCTTCCGGACGTGGACGCGGTGGTGCTGACCGGCGGGATCGGCGAGAACTCGCTCTATGTTCGCGAGCGGATATGCCGGCTACTGGGACGGCTGGGGGCGAGCTTCGACGCCGCCCGCAACGATACTTACGTCCGCAAGGCCGGGCCGATTACGACCGACGACAGCCGTCTGCCGGTATGGATTGTGCCCACGAACGAAGAACTTATGATCGCCCAGGACACCGCGGCGATTGTCGGGCAGGACTGAGACTGTCCGTTTCGGTACTTTTTGGATTGGCAAGGGCCTCGTAAGGCCGATTATAATCACGCACGTCTAGGCGCTGCCGTGCAGCAACTCCTTTGTGCGCAAGGAGCGCAATACCATGCGAGAAGATGTCAAAATCGGTGTAGCTATTGGTGTCGTGTTGGTCGTCGCGGCCGTTCTGTACTTCATGCTGGCCAGTGGGCCCGATGAGGCCACCCCGACCGGCGAGGCCGACACAGAGGTCCGTATCAACGAGGGTGTGGACGACCAGGACCCCGGAACGGGGTCGGCGGCCGTCGACGCCTACCGCGGAAGTGTCGCTGACGCCACCGGCGCCGACGACGGCGCCGCCGATGATGGCGCTAGCGCTACCGACGACGGCGTGGAGCCCAGCATGGGTGGCCGAACGCTGGCCGACAGCACGGCCGGGACGGGCGCCGACGGGGGGCGCCGGGTCGATCCGGGCGCCGGGCCGGGCATTGATCCGGACGCGGTCGCCGTCGACGACACGTCGGATTCGTTGCCGACCGGCTCGGCCGTTGACGATGACGACGAGACGGAGATCTCCGTGACCGACGACGGGTCGGGCGGGAGAGATATCCGAGACCTGGCCGATGACACCGACCCCGACACGGGCGTTCGCGATGTCGCCCAGCCCCGGACCTACGTGGTGGTCGAAGGCGACAACGGATTCTGGGGCATTGCCCACAAGGTCTACGGCGACGGCAAGTGGTTCACGCTGATCGCCAAGGCCAACCCCGACCTGAAGCCCGAGGCCCTGCGGCCCGGCCAGAAGGTAACGATTCCGCCCCTGCCGGATACCACCGCCGCTGACGACCTCCGCGGCGGCCAAGCTCTGGAAGGGGCCGTGACCGGCTCGACGACCTACAAAGTCCAGGAGGGGGACCTGGGCTTCTGGGGTATCGCCGAGAAGGTCTACGGCAGCGGCAAGTACTTCCATGTGATTGAAAAGGCCAACCCGGGCGTCGACCCGACGGTGCTTCGGCCGGGGCAGGTGCTGGTGATTCCGCCCAAGCCGACCCCCGAAAGCGCCACCGCCGATACGGGCGGCCCGACCACTTCGGGCGACACGGAAACCGTTGGCGATCAGCGTCTCTACACGGTCCAAGCCGGCGACAACGGGTTCTGGGGCATCGCCAAGAAGATCTACGGGCGCGGCCATCTGTGGCCCGCGATCAAACAGGCCAATCCCGACGTGGACCCGCTTCGCTTGCAGCCGGGCCAGAAACTGGTGGTTCCCTCGGTGGAAGAAGCCGAGCGAATCGCCGGCGTGGATACCGGGGCTAGCTCGGGCGACGAAGCCGGCACGGGCGGATCGAGCGGCTCGACGACCTCCGGCGGCGACTCGTCCGCCGAGCCCGGCGACCGGCCGATTTTCGACTAGCCACGGGCCGGATGGGTCCGTATGGGTCGGGCCAATCTGAGCGCCCCGGGGGAGAAAAAGGCTCAGGCTGCACCGTCACAAGGTCCGATAATACTTCCAAGGACGGAGAGGACCATGAACAACGGACTGTTCGTACGGGCGACGACCCTCATTCTTGCGCTGGCTGTTCTGGGGGGTTGCGACAAGTTTGCCAAGGGCAAGAAGGACCTCGACAAGGACGACGAGGCCGACTCGAAGCGCCGCGAGTTCCCGATCCACATCGAGGGGACGGTCTCGCAATACGCCAACTTGCTCGGCCGCGGGCGACTGATGGTCCATGGCTATGGGCTTGTCATCGGCCTGGGTAAGGACGGCTCGTCCGAGGTGCCCCCGCACCTTCGAGAGTACCTCATCCAGAACCTGCTGAAGCAGAAGGTCGGGATGACCTCCGAGGGGATGGGGCATATCTCGCCGTCGCGGATCATCAACGACTTGGACACCGCCGTGGTGTACGTGCGGGCAGCGTTGCCGGCGGCCTCGCCGGAAGGGACCCGTTTTGACGCGGCGGTCTCGGCCTTTCCGACTACCAACACCAAGAGCCTCGACGGGGGCATCCTCATGCCGACCGAGCTGCGCCTGGACGTGGGCCATTTCAAACCGGGTGAAGGATCCAAGGTCTGGGCCATCGCCGGCGGGCCCGTGATGGTCAATCCCTTCGTCGACGTCACCGACCCTCAGGATGCGGTTCAACTTCGAGAGGGCATGGTGGTCGGTGGTGGCCAAGCCGCTCGCCCCCGGAGTGTCAGCCTGCAACTGTACCGGGCCGATTACTCTCGGGCCGACCAATTGCAGCGCCGGATCAACGACCGATTCCCCGGCGCCAAGAGCGTGGCCAACGCGGTGAACTCGTCGCTAATCGAAATCGAGATTCCCAAGCCGGCCCAGAAGGATTACGGGTACTTCCTGCAACTGATTATGCGGTTGCCGCTGCGGTCGGGCCCGGGCGATTGGGAACTGCACGTCCGGGAGGTCGTCGAGGAGATGCGAAAAGACGACGCCGCCCACGAAGACCTCGCCCTGGTGCTCGAGGCCCACGGGCGGAAGGTGGTCGGGCAGTTGAGCACGCTTTATGATTCGCCGGTTGAGGGCGCGGCTTTCTACGCAGCCCGGACCGGGGTGCGTCTGGGTGATCGCGGCGCCGATGAGATCATCACGCGGTTTGCCCGCCAGTCGGGCGATGCCTATCAATTGGCCGCGATCGAGGCCCTGGGACGCCAGCCAAAGATCGCTCGCAGTGAGTCGGTGCTTCTGGAACTGCTCAACGCCGAGAACGACATGGTCCGAATTGCGGCCTGGGAGTCCCTGCGCCAGCGTCGCAGCCGGAAGGTGACCACCATCAAGATCGGCGGGCAATTCGAGGTCGACATCGTACCCACGACTCAAGAGCCCTTGGTGTACGCAACCCGGACCATGAATCCTCGCATTGTGTTGTTTGGAAAGGATTTACGGATTACTCAGCCGGTCTATTTCTCGATGCCAAACGATCTGGTGGTCATCAACGCCAATGGGGATGACCAGAAGATCACGATTTGGCGATCCCTTCCCGGACGAGATCGAACCAGCGAGCCGTTCACCGTTATGCCCGGCCTGCCCAACGTGATCAGCACACTGGGCGACCGTCCCGAGCGCAATCTCGACGGCTCGATCCGGGGCATGGGGTTGACGTACGGCCAGATCGTGGCCCTGCTGTACCGTTTGTGCGAGCAAGGCCACATCCCGGCCCGGTTCCACCTCCAGGTGGCCCCGGAAGAGCACAACCTGATCCGAAAGGTCAAGGAAGCCGGCGCCCCCGAGGTCGAAGAAAGCGCAAGCCCCGACATCGAGGGCAGTTGACAGACGAATACCCCCATCTGTAGTATGCCCCCATACGTAACGGCTTGGGCTTCGGAGACGTTAGCGTTTTCCGACGGGCCCAGTCGGCAAGATAGCGCCGCCGATGGCGGCGGCGTGTATATGAGGCGGGCACAGCCCAATCATGAAGCTTCGCAAACTGATCCTCTCGGGCTTTAAGAGCTTTGCGGACCGGACGGAGTTCGAGTTCCACGACGGCATCACCTGCGTGGTTGGCCCCAACGGCTGCGGCAAGAGCAACATTGTCGACGCCATCAAGTGGGTCCTGGGTGAACAGTCCGCCAAGAGCCTCCGCGGTTCCGAGATGATGGACATCATCTTTAACGGCTCCGCCGTTCGGCGTCCCAGCGGGATGGCCGAGGTGGCGTTGGTCTTCGACGATCCCCAAGGCGTCCTGACCCGCGAGATCGAAGCCGACGTCCGCGCTGATGGGTTGGTCTCGGTGACCCGCCGCCTCTACCGCGGCGGCCACAGCGAATACCTGATCAACAACGTCGTCTGCCGACTCAAGGACATCCGCGAGATGTTCATGGATACCGGCATCGGCGTGGACGCCTACAGCGTGATCGAGCAGGGCCGCGTGGAGATGTTCCTGAATGCCTCCACCGAGGACCGCCGCAGCATTTTCGATGAGGCCGCCGGCATCAGCCGCTACAAGGCCCGCAAGAAGGAAGCCCTCCGCAAGCTCGATCGCGTGGAGCAGAACCTCTACCGCATCAACGACATTCTCGGCGAGGTCGAAAAGCGACTTCGCTCGGTCAAGCTGGCTGCCGGCAAGGCCCGCAACTATCAGACCCACGTGCAGCGGCTGAAGGAACTCAAGAGCCTGCACTACCTGGCGGAGTACTATCTGCTGGCCCAGCAGCGCGGCACGCTGCAGGGGCGGATCGACACCGCCAACGACCAACTTGCCGCGGTGGCCGCCCAGTTGAACCAGCTTGAGGCCGCCCACAGCGGGGCCCAGGCCGAGGCGGCCGACCTCGACCAGGCCGTGACGCAACTTCGCAGCCGTCAGGCCGATGTGGCCGCCCGCCACGACGCCGCCGGGCAGCGGCGACAGATGTACGCCGATCGCGTGGAAGAACTAACCGGTGAGATCGTCAACGCCTCGCACCGATGCGAGGAGCTCGAAGCCAAGCTCGCCGACCTGATGCAACAATTCAACGAGCGCCAGCAGCGGCTGACGCACCTGAAGGTCGAGGCCGAACGGCGGAGCCAGACCTACCAGGCCGCCTGCGCCGAAACCGCCGCTGCCGGAACCACGCTGCGAGACTTGCAGGATCGATTGGGCGATGAAAAGGACGGTACCGTCGATCTGTTGCGTCGGACGGCCCAGTTGCATTCGGACGTTCAAGCGTCGACGGTTCGTCGGGAGAGCCTGGCCGGCCAACAGGAACGGCTGACCGGACGGGCCCGGGAAATCGCCGAGCAGATGGGACGCTTGGTGGGCGATCGGGCGGCCGATGAGGTCCGCCTCAAGGACGTGCGCGGGGTGTTGGCCGATTCGCAGCAGCGGCTGGAGGAGGCCCGGCGCGACGCCGCCGCCGCCGACACGCGCCAACAGACGCTCCGGAACGACCTGACCGGCTCCCGCGAACGTCGCAGCGCCGTGCTCGGTCGTGTTGAGACCTTGGAAGAAATGTTGGCCCACCTGGAAGGGCTGTCGGCCGGCACGCGCGACGTGCTGGAAGCGGCCCGGTCGGGCTCGGTCAGCGGCGTCCGCGGCATGCTGGGCGATTTCATCCGGACGCACGTGGAGCACGCCGGCGTGGTCGAGGCGGCCCTGGCTGGGGCGGACCAGTACCTCCTGGCGGCCCGGTGGTCGGACATCGAGCACGTGGCTGAGGATTTGCAGCGACGGCTGAGCGAACGCGGCTCGGCCGAGATTATTTGCCTGGATCGGCTGGGGGCTCTGGCCGGTCAGATCGACGCGGCCGGGGACCCGAACGTGATTGCCCACGTGATGGATTGGGTGCGGTGCGAGTCGTGGCTGTCGCCGGTGATCTGGCGATTGCTGGGCAAGACACTGGTGACGCGCACGTTGGCCGACGCCGTCGCCGCGAAACGAGCCGCCGCGGCGGACGTTCGCTTTGTGACGCTCACCGGTGAAGTGCTCGAGCCGGACGGGCGTGTGCGACTGGGCGCCGCCCACCGCGGAGCGGGCGTGATTCGCCGTCGCAGCGAACTGGCCGAGCTACGCGACCAGTTGGAGCGGCTGGACCAGGCCATCATCCACGCCGAGAACGATCTGAAGACCGTTGCCCACGAGCGTGAGCGTCTGGGGCAGCGGATCAAGGCGCTGCGGACGGCCATCTACGAAGCGAACACCGAGCGCGTTGAACTCGAGGGGCGCGTCGGACGGCTGAACGAACAGGTAACCCAGCTGCAACGGGAAGAACCCGTGGTGGCTGCGGATCTGGCCAGCCTGACCGAAGACATCGAGGCGACGGTCCGGGCCGAGCACGAGGCGCGCGAGGCCGCCGCAGAATTGGAGCGGGCCCGTCAGGACCGGGAGGCCGAAATCGAGCGGCTGACCCAGGCCATTGGCGCCGCCCAGCAGCACCACGCCGAACTGAGCGATCGGGCGACCGAGCTGAAGGTGCAACTCGCCCAGGCGGGCGAGCAACGGCAGGCGTTGGCCGATTCACTGGAGGCCATGCGTGGCCAGCAGGAACACATGCAGGCCGATCTGGATAGCCAGCGCCGCCACGTGGCCGATGGCCGCCAGCGCCGCACGGAGACCGAAGACGCCGGACGAAAGAGCGAACAGGAGATCGCCTCCCTCGCCGAGCAGCGCGACCAGGTCGCACGCGATCTGCAGGACGCCGAGGCCAGTCGCCGGACCCTCACCGAGCGCGTGGCCGAAATCCGCAAGCAGCTCAACGAGCGCCGATCGGAGCACGACCGGCGCAAAGACGACCTGTCCGACAGCCGGAGCGAGTCCAGCAGTGTCGACGCCCGCATCGACGGGCTGATCAGCCGGGCTTCCGACGAGATGAACATGGAGTTGGTCGAACTGGTCAAGAGCTACCAGCATGATGACCAGCGCGACTGGCAGGCCGTCGAAGCCGAGATCGCCGACCTCAATCAGAAGATCGAACGGCTGGGCAACGTCAACCTCGACGCCATCACCGAGCAAGACGAACTGGAGCAACGCCAGGAGTTCCTGACCGGTCAGCTTGCCGACGTCAACGACTCCCAGAGGCAGCTCAACGACCTGATCGATCGCCTCAACGCAGAAAGCCACCAGCGCTTCTGCGAGACGTTCGAGGCCGTCCGCATTAACTTCCAGCAGATGTTCCGCAAGCTGTTCGGCGGCGGCAAGGCTGACCTGATCCTGCTGGACGACCAGAATGTTCTGGAGTGCGGCATCGAGATCGTCGCTCGCCCGCCGGGCAAGGACCTCAAGAGCCTCACGCTGCTATCCGGCGGCGAAAAGGCCAAAACCGCGTTGGCGCTGATCTTCAGCTTCTTCGCGTCGCGACCCAGCCCGTTCTGCCTGCTGGACGAGGTCGACGCGCCGCTGGACGAGGCCAACACCGAGCAGTTCGGCAAGCTGCTGCGAACGTTCGCCGACGACACGCAGGTCATCATCATCTCCCACGCCAAGCGCACCATGAGCATGGTCGACGTGCTGTACGGCGTGACCATGCAAGAGCCCGGCGTGTCCACGCGCATTTCGGTGCGCTTCGAGGAAGCGGCGGACATGGCCGAGCCGGACGCCGCCCCGGCGGCCGCGCCGGCCGACGCCGAAGACCAAGCGGTTCCCGCGGCGTCGTAGGGGGCGTGGGCTCGGTTGCGGCCCGGCGTTCATTCGCTACAATGCTCTGTCACCCTGTGCCGAACGTGACTCGGCGCGACCGGCTGCGTGAAACAAGGAACCCCCGTGATGGACGTACAACCTTCCGAACGCTTGAAAAAGCTGCCGCCGTATCTGTTTGCCGACTTGCGGCGGAAGATGAAGGCCGCCAAGGAAAAGGGCGTCAACGTCATCCGCATCGACATTGGCGACCCGGACCAGCCTACGCCCGATCCCGTCGTCGAAGAGCTCGTCCGCACCGTGGGCGACGCCGATGACGGCGACCGCCACCGTTACGGCTGCGACCGCCCGGTGGCGGGGTTCGCGGCTGCGGCCATCGATTTCTACCGTCGCCGTTACGGGGTGACGCTGGCCGACGATCAACTCGTGGCGACGATGGGGTCCAAGGACGCCATCGTGAAGTTTTGCTTGTCGATGATGGACCCGGGCGACCTGGCCATTGCGCCCGTGCCGGGCTACCCGACCTACAACATCGGCCACGTGTTCGCCGGCGGCGTGACGCACCAAGTGCCGCTCCTGGCCGCCAATGATTTCTTGCTCGACTTCGATGCGATTCCGATGGAAGTCCGTCGCCAGGCCAAGATCCTCTGGATCAACTACCCCAACAACCCCACCTCCGCGACGGCCGAGCTGGACTTCTTCGAACGCGCCGTCGCCTTCGGCCGCGACAACGACGTTCTGATCGCCCACGACGCCGCCTACGCCGAGAACACCTACGACGGCTACCAGTCGCCCAGCATCCTGCAGGTGTCTGGCGCTGCGGACGTGGCGGTGGAGTTCCTCAGCCTCTCCAAGGCCTTCAACATGACTGGCTGGCGGGTGGGTTTCGTGGCGGGCAACGCCTCGGCTGTGGCCAATCTCAACACGGTCAAGGAGAACATCGACAACGGCACGCTTCGGGCGATTCAGTTCGCGGCGACCAAGGCCCTCAACGAGGCCGAAACGCTCCTGCCCGCCATCAATGCCGTCTACCAGCGCCGACGCGACATGATGGTCGAGCGGCTGAAGGGCTACGGGTTCGAGGTCGACGCCCCCAAGGCCACCATCTATTTGTGGGTGCCTGTGCCGGCCAAGTACGCGGGCAACAGCGGACAGTTCGCCACGGACCTGCTGGAGAAGACCGGCGTGATGGTCACGCCCGGCCGCGGGTACGGGCAGTGGGGCGAGGGCTTCTTCAGGATCTCGCTGAGCTACCCGGACGACGTGCTGACCGAGGCGCTGGACCGCATCGCGGAGTTCAGCCTGTAGCGCAGGGGATCCGACGCCGATGGACGTGCGCATGGAATACACCGCCGGGCGGGGCCGCGAGGCGGAAGTATGGGTCGCCCAGGCCCTGCTGACGGTGTGCGACGGCATCAGCACGGCGGACGCTTGCACGCCGCCGGGGCCTGTCGAGCGCGCGCGCTTTCGCTACCAGACCGAGAGCCCCTTGCCGGTGACCGACATGCTGGCGGGTAACCCCAAGAACGAGAAGGGGCTCGACCCGGTCCGCTCCTGGGCCTACACGGGCTACGGACAGATTGTTTCGCTCATGCCGACGGTGATCGACTTCGGCCTGCTGCGGATGGAAGACCCGAACTGGCTGACCGATTCGGATCTGATCGGCCAATACGTGTCCGTGCCCATCGACCGGCTGGAAGTGGAGATCGTCGACGATCCGGGGGCGACCCCGTGAGCGCCACTCGGGCCTACATCGCCTTGGGCGCCAATGTCGGCGACCGGGCCGGCACGTTGGCTCGGGCGGTGGCCAAGCTGCGGGAGGTCGACGGCGTGACGGTGCTGGCCGTATCGGAGTTGGTGGAGACACTCCCGGTCGGTGGGCCCGATCATCAACCGGCGTACCTGAACGGGGCGGTGGCAATTGAGACAACGCTGTCGCCGCAGGAGTTGCTGGCGGCGGCGGCGACGATTGAATCGCAGCTAGGCCGCAACCGGCAGGCAGAGCGGCGGTGGGGGCCTAGGATGTGCGATCTGGACATCCTCCTCATGGGCGAGACGGTCCTGGACACCGATGATCTGACGATCCCGCATCCGCGGATGGCCGAGCGGGCCTTTGTGTTGCGGCCGTTAGTGGACATCGCCCCCGAGGCGCGGCATCCTGTACTGAACAAGACCGCCCAAGAGCTCCTGGCGGAGTTGGAGACGAACACGTGAGCGCCAAGCTGATCAGCATCATCGGCCCGCCCGCGTCTGGCAAGACCACCGCCGCCGAACGGCTGGCCGAGGTCCTGGACGCCAAGCTCGTGCTGGAGGACTTCGAGGGCAACCCATTCTTGGCCGCCAGCTACGTGGGCAACGAAGCCGCTCGCCTGCCGGCGCAGCTGTATTACCTGATGTCCCGAGTGTCGCAGCTGTCGCTGCTGAACTGGCCGGACGAGGGGCTGGTGGTCAGCGACTATGGCCTGTGTCAGGACGGCCTGTACGCCCACGCCAAGCTCAGCGCCGACGATCTGAAGCTGTACGAACGGGTCGCGGCCCAGTTGGCGCCGCTGGTGAAGCCCCCGGACGTGGTGGTGCACGTGGACTGCTCTCCGCGGCTGATGCGTCGGCGGATCGAGGGACGGGGGCGCGACTTCGAGCGCGTATTCACCGGGGAGTTTCTGCGGGAGATGCGCGACGCTCATCGGGAGGCCGTCAGCGGCTTGTCGTGCCAGGTCGTACCGGTCGACGGTGACTGTTACGATTGGCGACGGCTGGGGCCGGTCGGCCCGCCGACGGATCAGATACGGGCGGCCTTATCGGCATGAAGACCATCAGGGATATTGCGAAGATGCGGAGCTTTGTTGAGGCTGCCAAGACGGCCGGCAAGACGGTTGGCCTCGTACCGACCCTGGGCGGACTGCACGAAGGTCACTTCAGCCTGATCGCCGCAGCCAAGCGAGACTGTGATGTGGTGGTGGTCAGCATCTTCCTCAACCCCACCCAGTTCGGCCCGAATGAAGACTTGTCCGCCTACCCGCGCACGGAAGAGGCCGACCGCGCCGCGTGTGATTCTCTGGGTGTGGATGCGGTCTTTGGGCCCGCGGTCGAGACGATGTACGACCAGGCCCGCCTGACCGAGGTGCGCGTCTCACGGCTAACCGATACGCTGTGCGGGGCCAAGCGGCCGATCCATTTCGCCGGCGTGTGCACGGTGGTGGCCAAGCTGTTCAACATCATCCCCGCCGGCAAAGCGTATTTCGGTGCGAAGGACTATCAGCAGTCGGTGGTGGTCCGTCGCATGGTGGCGGATCTGAACATCCCCATCGAAATCGTAGTTTGCCCGATCGTTCGCGAGGCCGACGGGTTGGCGATGTCGACGCGGAACGAGTACCTCTCGGCCGAGGAGCGGTCGCAAGCGACGGCGTTGTATGGGTCGCTGGAGATGGCTGCGGCCATGATTGGGGAGTCTCATCCTCCGGCGGCCGACGTGCTGGCGGCCGTTCGGGAGTATCTGGCCGACCATGCGCCTTTGGGGGAAATAGATTACGCACAAATGGTCGACCCCGACGATCTGGCGGACGTAGTAACAACCGAGCGACCCGTGGTGATCGCCCTGGCCGTCCGGCTTGGTCGTGCGCGGCTGATCGACAACATGCGGGTGGACTGACACGGTCGGCCCACATAGAATAAATTCCTCTTGAGATCGCGGCGATAGTTCTGCCGTAAAAATGTTATCTGCAAGATGTTGCGTAAACTGGACCCGTCCGGTCAGCCGGTTGTGAGAAGACATCTGCAAAGAACCGCATGAGCCCCATCATCATTGAGTTCGGCACGCTGGAGTTGCTGGGTCTGGAGATCCCGCTTCGGGTCTTCGGGTACGGGCTGATGTTGGTCTGCGGGTTCCTGCTGGCGGTAGCCGTTTGTCGCTGGCGGGCCAAGCGGGTGGGCGAAGACCCCGAGACGATCACGCACATCGGCATCGTGGCGTTGGTCTCGGGCATCATCGGGGCTCGGCTCGCCCATGTGATCAAGTATTGGGGCGACTTCGCCACGTCCACCGATCCGTTCTGGGACATAATCAACATTTCCTCGGGTGGGTTGATCTACTACGGCGGGCTGATCCTGGGTACCTTCGCCGTGATCGCCACGGTGCTGATCAAGCGGCGGCCGGTGCGGCGCTATATCGACGTCGTGGCGGTCAGCCTGATGATTGGCTTGGCATTCGGCCGCGCGGGGTGTTTCTTAAACGGCTGCTGCTGGGGCTCTCGCTGCGACGCCGACTGGGCCCTGGCCACTCGGTTCCCCATGTACGCCAAACCGTTGATCAAAGTCGGCGGCGACAATCCGTTCTCCGACGTCACCGCGTCGCCCAGCCCGGCCTACCTGCACCACCTCGAGGCCAACAGGGACGAATTGGTCGTGCCGGTGGCCCTCAGCGGCGAGGACGGCCGCCTGATCCCGCCGCGAGAGTTCACGCCGGAACAGGTCGGCGTGGCCGAGGCGACCCAGTCGCTGCCGATCAAGCCGGCGCAGCTACTGGGCATCGCCAACGCGCTGGTCCTGGCGACGGTGCTGACGCTGTTCTTCCGATTGCGCCGGCGGGAGGGGCAGGTCTTTGCGCTGCTGCTGATGCTGTATCCGATCACACGATTTCTGTTGGAGTCGATTCGCGCCGATAACGAGCACAACGTGGCTCGGCTTATTCTGACGCACAATCAGATTACGTCATCAATCATGTTCTTGGCCGGGCTGGCCCTGATGATCCTGCTCCAACGATTGCCCGCATCGGCGGGACCAACGCTGGCGGAGGCGCTCGCCAGTCGGGATAATCAACCACGGCGTTCGACAAGCAACCGAAGCGCCTAGTTAAGAGGATCTATCATGAAACTGCATTGGACAATCGCCCTGGCCGCACTGCTGATGATACCGACGGTCTCCGGGGCTCAAGACGACGTTTCCGCCGGATTGGCGCGGGCCTACGAAACCGGTAAGCATGGGCTGGCGTCGATTCGGTGGACCGTCAACAACGGCATCGGGGATCGTCCGGCCGGCGCGCTGGGGATTTGCATCGGCGTAGACGAGCAGGGCCGCGGCATCCTGGTGGCCATGGGGATGGACGGGAACATTCCGTTGGACTTCTTCGGCCCATTCCGTGCAGTTGTCCCGGGCGGGAAGGAGCTCAAGGCGACGCTGTTGGGGATGAACCCCACGGCCAGCGTGGGCTTCGTGCGTGTGGAAGACGCCTACGAGTGGAAGGCGGTGAAGTTCGACAAGCAGGCAGGCCTGTCTGTGGGCGACCGGGTCTTCTCGGTAGGTCTGTTGGCTGACGACATCATGATGATGGCGCCCTACGTGGGAACGGGCCTGGTGTCGTCGGACACGACGATTCCGGAACGGACCTTCGGCATTGTCGGTGGCGGCCTGACCACCGTGGGGTCGCCGGTTTTCAACAACGACGGCAAGGTTGTCGGCGTGGTCGGTCGGCAGATGTTCGTCAGCGCGCAGCTGTACATGCAGCGGCAGGCCGTGCCCGTTCTGCAGCGTGGGCAGCACTGGACGAGCTACTTCCTGGCGGTCGACGAGTTCGCCTATGCGTTGGCGGACATTCCGACCACGCCCGAGACTCCTCAGGTGCCGTGGCTGGGCGCGCTGGGAGTCGAGGGTGTTCCCGAGAACCTCTGGGAAATGAACCGCATGACCAGCCCGGGCGTCAAGCTCCACACGCTGGTCCGTGACGGCAACGGCGACCGAGCCGGCCTGCTGGATGGCGATATTATCGTGGCCGTCAACGGCGAGGCGCTTCCGGAAACGGGTGCGCCGGAGCAACTGGCGAGTTTCTTCGTGCGAAAGATCGCCCGTATGGGTGTTGGCAAGACGATCGATCTGGACGTCCTTCGAGACGGCAAGGGGTTCCCGGTGACGGTGGATTTGGAGGCGTGGCCCAAACGCCCGGGCCAGACCCGACAATTCATCAGCCAGGAACTGGCGCTGCTGGTCCGTGAGAAAGTGGACCTGGACAAGTATTATGACAAGACCCCCAGCGGCGGGGAGACCGGCCTGTTTGTGGTGCAAGTCAGCGAGAAGGGCCCGGCCGGGGCCGCCGGTGTGGAGATGCACGACACGATTCGCGCCGTGAACGGCGAGAAGGTCACCACCGTGGATTCGTTCTCGGAACTGGTGAACCGATCTGTCAAGCAGGGCAAGCCCATGGAGCTTTCGATCAGTCGCGGTGGCGAGAACCTGGCAGTAACGGTCCAGGCGGTTCCGCAGCAGGCTCCGGGCGCCTTTGGCCCGTAAGCGCCGTGCCAACGCGCGGGGCGGAACGTTGGCCTAGGGAGATTGACCGTGAGACGAGCATGGATGCTGGTTTGGGTCGTCGGGATCGCCGTGCCGCTATGGGCGGGCCCGGACGAGGAACTGTCTGACGCCCAGCGCGCCGCAGCCGCCGATAGTCTGACGCATTCGGCGCAGGACCTCCTGATGACACCGGAGGCCCCGGCGAGGGCGGCCAGGCTGGTCGCTCTGGCGGAGATGGCCGCCCGATTGTCGCCCGATCACTACGAGGCGCGTCGGGTCCTGGCGGACGTTTGGCAGGGCCAGGAAGATCACGCCCGGGCGGCCGACGCCTTGGCGGTCTGCCTCAAGCAGGTGGAACGCGATCAGGCATTGTGGCGTCAGTGGTTGTTCAATAAGACCGTGTCTCTTCAGACTGCCGATCAGCGGCAGGCCTTCTTCGACGGCTTGGTTCGGGATGAGACCATTCCCGCTCCGGTCCGCGCCGAGGCCATGGTGCAATACGCTACGGTGCTCTTGGGCAAAGGGCACACCGACAAGGCCGGTGAGTTCTTCATCGGCGCCCTGACCTACGATCCGTACCACCCCGACGCTTTGGCTGGTTGGCTGACGGTCCAAGACGGGCCGATCAGCCCGGTCGACCGCTGCAATATGTTGCTGCGAATCCTCCGAACACGCCCGTTGGACGTCGACAACGCACGCGACCTGGCCGTCCTTCTGGGCGCTACCGGTCTGTGGGGCAAGGCGATGGAGGTGTTCGATTACGCCTACTACGTTGGCATGCGCGATCTGGGGGCCGAGGCGTTTCCGCACACCTGGTTGGTCCAATACACCAACGCCATGCTCGATGCCGGCCAGAACGAAAAGGCCGTGAAGACCATCGAACCCATCCTGGAACGCTTCGGTCAAAGCCTGGACCTGCGGGTGCTGCTGGTGGAGGCCTACCAGAATCTGGAGCGTCCCAACGATGCGCGCCGACTGGTCCGGCAGATCGAGTTGACCTATGAGGTCGAGCCGCCGGGCGATGATGCGCTTCAGTACAACATCGACATGGCGATGTTCTACCTGACCACGCAGCCGGACCGGAACCGGGCCCTCAAGCACGCGCGCCGGGTGGTGGAACTGGCCGGCCCGGAAGGCGCAGACAGCCCCCTGTTGCAGCGATTGGTGGGGGCGGCCGAACTGGTCAATGACGCTGCGGACAATGGACTGCGCCGCCTCGAGGCCGTCGCCGCCGAAGACGCCTACGCCGCCTACTTCCTGGCCAGGCACGCCTTTGAGAATGGCCAGGCGGACGTCGGCGCCGCGGCGATCGCCCAAGGCATTGTCGGCAGTCGAAGCGGGCCGGCCTTTCGACTTCTACGCGGGCTGGCCAGGCAGAACCGGGTGCCGATCGAACCGGCGGCCGGGTCGAAGCAGATTCTCGACATGATGACGACCTTTGGGACGCTGACCTATCAGATGGCGCTCCAGCCGGAACGGTTCATTACGGTCTCTCTGGGAACCGAATCGGCTACGGTCATGCCGGGGGAGCCGATTGTCGTTTCGGCGGTGCTGACCAACACGGGCCCGGTGGAAATCCCGCTCGGGCCGTTTGGCTTGTGCTCGCCGGTAATGGCGGTAAGTGTGCGGATCGCCGAAGGGCCGGCCGAGGCCTTCGAGGCGCTGCCGATGCTGGTCTGGAACGGGCCGCGGTACCTCAAGCCGAACGAGGAACTGACCGGAACGCTTCGGATTGACGTGGGTGCGTTGGGGCAATACCTGGCGCAACGGCCGGAGCAGGATCTGACGCTGACGATCTCCGGGAAGCTGGACCCCGTTCGGAAGGGGGACGAGTTGACCAGCGCCTTGCCGTCGGTGGTCGTTCAAGAGGCGGCGATTGTTCGGGGCAATCTGCTGAGGGCGGCTGAAGGATCCTCCGACGCCTGCGGGGAATTCATGGCCCAGTTAACCGCCGACCTGACGGGCGACGACTTGGCCGTGCGTATGCGAACGGCTCGGCAGGTGGGCATGCTACTGGGCTTGCTGGCGCGTGTTGCCGACGGCGGGGCTCAACTCCCGGAGGGGATCCCGCAAGAGCAGATGCACGATGATCTGTTGGCGGCGGCTGAACATGCGTTGGCCGACGCCTCCCCGGTGGTTCGGGCCGAAATGCTCACCGCGGCACAGTGGGCGGCGCCGGTAGATCGCTTGCTGCTGGCCCGAACGGTGACCGATGATCCGTCGGCGCTGGTGCGGCTGCGGGAGGCCGAGCTGATTGGCCTGTCGACACAGGCGCCGGACGACGCCCGACTGGCCTTGCTGGCTGCCGACGCGGATCCGCTGGTGGCCCAAGTGGCCGAGGCGTTGGCCGAGCGACTCGCCAGCCGGCCGGAGACCCAGCCGGACGAGACGCCCTCCACCACGGCGCCGGCTGACGAGCCGGACGAGCCGGGCGAGATGGTCGGACCTCCCGCCCCCGCCGATGACGCCGACGGACCGGACCAGCCCGATCCCGACGATGGGGACGAGCCGCCCACCCCGGCCGAAGCAAAAGAGGACGCCGAAGCGATCTCGGACAGCGAGACCGAAAGTGATACACTGGTGCTGGAAGCGGCCGAGGATGGTGAGTCTCCGGCCTCTCAGCCGGCGGACGAAACCGACACCGACGGCCCGTGAGCTTCCCCGGTTGGAGGACCGGGCATGACGATGCGAACCAGAACAGCCGACCGGACTAACGCGACGCTTGGGGGTTGGGCGCTTGCGACTGTCATGGTGGTGGGGTGCGTCTGGCCGATCTCGGCGCGGGCGCAGGTATCGGTCGGCACGAGCACGCCGGGGGGATCCAAGGTGGGCATGGGGGTGATCTCCGACGACCCCGCCGCCGACGCCGAGGCCGAGCGCGAGCGCCGACAGAAGCGATTCGCCGAGCTCATTGCCAAAGCCCGCGCCCACCTCGAGGCCCAGGAGTGGCTGCCCGCACGGAAACGACTGGACGAGGCCCGCCGAAACGTTACGGACAAGGCCGCCGACCTGCCCCCCTTGCGGGAACTCTACCAGGCCCTGGAGACCCAAGGGCAGGCCATGCTCAGTGAGGCCAATCGGGCCTACCTCGACCAGGACTACGGAACGTGCCTGGTCGGCTATCGCCAGGTTGCGCGGGTGTTCAAGGGTCTGCCGTCGGCCGATCAGGCCGCCGACGCGCTGTCGGCCGCTTCCGAGGACGAGAACGTTCAGATGTACCTGGCCGACCAGGCTGCGATGGGCCTGGCCCGGAAGATCGACACCATCATCGCCAATCATCAGAAGCAGACCGCGGCCGATGCGCCCACCGATGAGGCTCCGCTCGAGGTCGCCCGAGTCGATGCGATTCGCGCCTTGCCGGTCGATGAGCAGGTCGAGGTGGTGGGGGTGATGGAATCGATCGTCGAGCGGTTCTCGGCTACGCCGACCGGCGAGGGCGTCAAGAGCGAACTGGCGGCCCTGCAGGCTGATGAGGCCCTGATGGCCAGAATCAACGCCGCCCGTGGCGACCGCAAGGCCGACCAAGCCTTGAAACGGGCGAAGATGTACCATACAGGGGGCATGCTGGAAAAGGCGTTGGGCTATTACCGGGCCGTGGTCTCGGACCATCCGGAGTCCGAAGCGGCGGATGAGGCCCGTGACGCCGTCGCCGAGATCGAGGCCGAGTTGGGCTCATCCGGCGGCCCGTGAACGGCGCGTGGCCGCCGGCGGCGACCCGACCAGCGACGACGAAAGGAACTCAAAGCGGATGAAGGCGGCGCTGTGGCGTGCAACCGAATGGCTGGCCAATCGGCCGGGCTACCTGATGCTGGTCTCCTCCGACGCGCGCGTTCGCCGCGAAGCGCCGCAGCGGTTTGAGGGGGCGTGGTGGCAGGTGTTGGTGCTGTCGGCGTTGTGGGGGCTGGTGCAGGCGTGGCTGTGGGCGGGCGTCTGGGTGGCGGTGGGTGATTACACCGGCCTACCGTTGGCGCCGGCAGCGGCGGTGGTGGTGCTGACGTTCCTGTGGCTGTTCCGGAGGGCGACACGCGCCACCGGTCAACTGGTGTGCGGCGACGAGGACTGGCCCTTGGGGGTGGCCGTGATTGTGGCGGTGTGGACGTTACTGCTACTGGGCCTGCAGGGCTTGCGGCCGGACTGGCCGATGGAGGGATATCCCCACTGGCTGAAGTGGACGCGCCCGCAGGCGGTCTTTCGCCCGCTGTTGTTGGCGCCGGCATGGGGGGGCTGGGCCATGATGGCCACGTGCCTGTTCTGCCGTCGGACGTTTACGACCAAGCCGGTGGCGTCGGCCTTCGCGACCGGGTGCGGCCCGCTACGGACGGCCCTGGTGCTGGCGGGCCTACTGACGCTGACGGTGTGGTACTTCGATTATCGCTCGCCGGCGCAGGCATGGATTGCGGTGGTGACCATCGTGGCGGCGACGGCGGCCGGCCTGGCGCTATCGCGCGGCGGCAAACGTCTGACGCGGCGCCGTTTGCTTGCGACGAACCTGATCGCCCAGACCGCGTTCTACGTGATGTGCCTGGCCAACCGCTAAAGGCTCCGCAGACCTTGCCAGTTCCCCGATGCGTGACGTATACTGACGCCACACCGCGCGTGCGTTCCGATGTCCCGCGAACCGGCGCCAAGGAAACCCACCATGAAGACATACGAAGGCAAACTGGTCGCTCCGGCCGGCGCGAAGTTCGCGCTGCTGGTCAGCCGGTTCAATGAGTTCGTCACCAGCAAGCTCTTGGGCGGCGCCACCGACGCGTTACAGCGTCACGGCGTGGCGGCCGACGATATCGACGTTGTCTGGTCTCCGGGGAGTTTCGAGATCCCCCTCCTGGCCAGGCGACTGGCCGATAGCGGGGCCTATGCGGCGGTCGTCTGCCTGGGTGCGGTCATTCGCGGCGGCACGGACCACTACCAATACGTCGCCTCAGAAGTGACCAAGGGGGTGGCGCTGGCCGGGATGGAGTCCGGCGTGCCGTGCATCTTCGGTGTGCTCACCTGCGATACCATCGAGCAGGCTGTCGAGCGGGCGGGCGCCAAAGCCGGCAACAAGGGCGCCGACGCCGCCACCGCCGCCGTCGAAATGGTCAACCTTCTGGCGCAGTTGCCCGGCGCCTAAATCGCTGCACCCCCAACCGTGAGTCGTATTCACCGCGCAAGACGCCTGGTTCTCCAGGGGCTGTGTTGTCTTGACGTCCAGGGCGCCAAGGTCCGGGATCTGGTCGCCGATTTTCTGGGCAACAGCCGCGACGACGCCCACACCGTTCGCCTGGCCAAGGATTTCCTCGACGCCGTCCTGGCCGAGCAAGACCAGTGTGACGCCATTCTCGCCCAGCACGCCCGCCACTGGCACTTGGCGAGGTTGGCCTTGGTCGACCGCAACATCCTCCGCATGGGCGTCCACGAACTCCGCCAAGGCGCCGCCTCGCCCGGCGTGATCATCACCGAAGCGATCAAGCTCGCCCAAGAGTTCTCCACCGCCGACAGCCCCCGTTTCGTCAACGGCGTCCTCGACGCCGTCGCCAAGGACATTAGCAGGGGCAGCGGAGATACAGAGGATGAAACAGAGATGAACGCAGATGAACACGGATAGGGAAGAGAGTAACTACAAGGATTTCACCGAGCGGATTATTGCGGTTGCCTATGAAGTCAGTAACACCTTGGGGTGTGGGTTTCTTGAGAAGGTCTACGAGAACGCTTTGGCGGTCGGATTGGCTGAGCATGGATTGTCGGCAGCCCAGCAGACGCCGGCCCGTGTGATCTATCGCGATCAGACGGTTGGCGACTATGTCGCGGACCTCATCGTCGAGAACGCCGTGTTGGTGGAAGTCAAGGCAACCTTGGGCCACCACGACGTCCATGCCGCACAGGTCTTGAACTATCTCAAGGCGACTCAGCTTCCGGTGGGATTGCTGCTGAACTTCGGCCGACCCAAGCTGATGATTCGACGATTCGTTCTCGGAGAAAGGTTGAAGAACTTGCCCTGATGCCTATTCTCGGCTTCCTGTTGAACTGCAAAGGTATCTGTGTTCATCTGTGTTCATCCCTGTTTACTTTCTGTGGTGAGTGAGCCGCCATGGCGATATTGAAGAAACTACTGTCGGGGTTGTCGCGGACGCGGGAGAAGTTTGTCCAGTCGCTCCGGAGCTTGTTGGTTGGGCGAGAGCTCGATGCGGCGCTGCTGGATGACCTGGAGGCGGTGTTAATCCAAGCTGACTTCGGCGTGGGCGCGACCATGCGGGTCTGCGAGGATCTGCAGACCGCCTTGAAGGAAAAACGCCTGTCCAAAGGCGAGGACGTTATTGAGTTCCTCAAGGCCGAACTGGTCAAATATTGGCCCGAGTCCGACCGGTCGATGCACCTGGCCGATTCGCCGCCGTCGGTGGTGTTGGTGGCGGGCATCAACGGGACCGGCAAGACCACCAGCGTGGCCAAGCTCGCCTATCGGTTCAAGGCGGACGGCCTGAAGGTGTGTCTGGCTGCGGCCGACACCTATCGCGCCGCAGCCGTTGAGCAACTGAACGTCTGGGCCGACCGGATCGGCGTGGACATCATCTCCGGCAGCGGCTCGGATCCCGCCGCGGTCACCTTCGATGCCTGCGACGCCGCCATCGCCCGCAAGGCCGACGTGCTGATCGTCGACACCGCCGGCCGCATGCATACCGAGCAAAGCCTGATGCGCGAATTGGTCAAGGTGCGCGACGTGGTCGCCAAGAAGATCCCCGGCGCCCCGCACGAGGTGCTGCTGGTGC
>CAYRZU010000008.1:0-65240 GCA_964428895.1 uncultured Planctomycetaceae bacterium | reverse complement strand
TCGGCTTGCGGTTGGTCTTGAAGTCCACGCCGATCGAGTTGTGCATGCCGGTGGAATGGCCCTGCACGCACACGAACCATTCATACGGCGCCTCGACGTTGTTCGGCAGGCACACATAGGCCACCACGTCCGACTTCGGCTCGGCCGTAAAGACGATCTTCTCGATCGTGCCGAGTTCATGCTTGCGCTTCCAGAGAGACCGGGCCTTCAACGGGCCGCGCTGCTTACCCTGGGGAAGGTTGTCCCAACCCAGCATGGTCGTCAGCTTGCCTCGCAGCTTGCGCTGCCAGGCCTTGACGGCAGCGGGGCTTCGGCCATCAACGCTGGGACGGAATCCCAGCGCGGGCTTGACCGTGGTCATCATGTGCTCGTGCCGAATCTGCGGCGTCAGGTCGTAGGGGCTTGGCTTGTGTGGCATGTTCGGGACTCCTCTATCCGGTCAACCCGCTGACGTTGAACATGGCCTTCCAGCCTTGCTCGGCGAAGAACTGATGTTCACCGTCGCCGACCACGAGCTTGCACCTGTCGGCGGCGCCGGCCGCTTTGTAGATGCCCTGCAACCGGCGGAACTCGCTGCGCGTGCCGTGGAGGGGAAAGATCGGGTCGTCCTTGCCGGTGACGACCACAACCGGCTTGGGCGCGAACAACCCCAGCACGTCGGCCATCTCGGCCACCGTCAGCAAGCCGGGCACGAAATTGCACCCGCAATGCGGCATGGCCATGATGGAGTCCTTAAAGGTGCAGAAGTAGCCGGCCGGCATGGACATCTTGACTCGCGGCAGGATGGCCGAGCCGAACGTGGTAATCGTACCGCCGCCGGACAGGCCCATCAGCCCCAGCGTCTTCATGCGAACGTCTTTGCGCTTGGCGAGCAGGTCGATGCCCCGGTCGACGTCGTAAACGCGCTCGGCGATCAGCGTCCGCCCGAGCTGCAACGCATGCGTAGCCGCCCCGGAACACGAGCCGGTCAGTTGAGGGTACGTGGGGTAGGTCAGCCATCGCTCACCGAACGCCCGTTGCTCGATGCAAAGCGCCGCGATGCCGCGTTCCATGCAGCCGATAGCGAAGTCCTGTTCTCCCTCGACCTTGATCTTGCGTGTGTTGGTCTTGAAGTCCACGGCGACGGAGTTGTGCATTCCGGTGGAATGTCCCTGCACGCAGATAAACCAATCGTACGGCGGCTCGGCGTTTTTCGGCAGGCAGATGTAGGCCGGCACGTCGGACTTCGGCTCGGAGGTGAAGACGATCTTCTCGATGCTGCCGAGCTTGGTCTGCCGCTGCCACAGGGACCGAATCTTCAGCGGGCACCGCTGCTTGCCGTGGGCGAAGTTATGCCAGCCGAGCCGCTTCTTCACGTCGGCCCGCAACTTACGCTGCCAGGCGGCCACGTCCTTCTTGGTCCGGCCGCGAAAGCTCATGCTCGGTGGCCGCGTCGCCATGAGGTGGCGGTGCACGTCGTGTGTGGAGAAGTTGAACCTGGGGGTCGATTTCGCCATTCGCAACGCTCCTTGGGACCCGTCATTAACGGGCCGTCGTCAGCTTCAAGGTGGACCATCTAAGCAGGTTGCTAGTGGGAATGCCAGAGCATCTGATCAACCCGTACACATGGAAGACACCACCGACGGCAACCGCCTGACGGACGGACCTTCCATCCGATGGCCGGACAACCGGAAATCTCAGAAGGAACTTATTTTTTCTTCGCTTGACGCGGCTAAGGCTAATCACGTACTTATCTGCGAACTATAAGTGGAACCTGATGTAACTCTTGGGCAAGTTGTGAGATTAGGGGCCCAATAGGAAACCACAGCCGTTTGCTGCAGTCCGACGGGAGAGTGTCTATGCCCGTCGGAATCTGTATCTGTTCGCTAAGGTTGAGTGAACTGCTGCGTTGTTTGACGGACCGACTATTCAGGAGAAAGGCGTGAACCGGATCAAGCTATTCGTAACGATCGTCGCTGTGTTCGCCATCGCCGCCAGCGCTTGTGCGGCCGAAGACGAGAAACCCTCACAGACCTGGCTGTCCCTGGCCCCCGAGTTTTCCAAGCCGGCCGATGACACCGTCCCCAAGTTGAGTGAGACCGACCCGGTGGCCCCGCCGACTAAAGGTCCCCCGTTGCCCCTGCACTGCTTTGAAGGGTACGGCGGCGGCGTCATTACGCCGACGGCTTACTTCTGCAACCCCGGTCAGCCCGGTTCGGTCATGGGTTTCCCGACGACGAGCTTCACCTACCTGGACATGGGCAGCAAGAACCTCTACTCCTTTGCCATCACACAGGTCTTCTTCGAGCGGTTCGAGTTCGGATACGCCTACAACTACCTGTACGTGGGTTCGCTCTACGACGACGTTGCCAAGGCCGGGCTGAATATGGGCCGAGACCACGTCCAGTTGCACCACTTCAACCTACGGATCAACTTCATCAAGGAGAACAGTTGCGACCTGCCCCTACCGGCCATCACCGGTGGCGTGCACTTCAAATACAACCCCGACATCGGCAATATCGACGACAGCCTCGGCCACGCCCTCCGTGCCGCCGGCATGGACCGGGATTGGGGTATCGACTACACGATCACGGCCACCAAGATGTTCCCCACCCTGGTCTTCGGGCGACCGCTAATTCTCACCGGCGGCCTGCGGTTCACCAACGCCGCCCAGCTTGGTATCTTCGGCTTCGGTCACGACTACAAGCCCTACTTCGAAGGCAACGTGATCTACCTGCCGATCGATCAGATCGCCCTTGCCTATGAATTCCGCGGCAAGGATAGCCCCTACGAGACAATCCCTGAACTGATCGACAGTGAAGACAATTGGCACGCGGTCTCCCTCACCTGGATCATCTGTGAGAACCTGACCGTGACCGGCGTTTACGGCATCCTCGGTAATGTCGCCAACGCCGACGCCAACTCCTCCTTCGCGATTCAAGTCCGATGGGAGTTCTGATCGGTCACCGGTGAAAGATCCCCCGCGGCCCGCGCCGCGATACCTCGACACCCACGGGCGGCTAGCTATCGGTTAGCCGCCCGTCGACTAGGTGGAGCACCCGGTCGGCCTGGTCGGCCAGTGTGACATCGTGCGTGACCATCAGCATGGTTTGATTGCGCTGGCGGTGGAACCGCATCAGCACGTCCATGATCTGCTTGCCCGTCTTGGAATCGAGGTTGCCGGTGGGCTCGTCGGCCAGCAGCAGTTGGGGCTCGTTCATCAGAGCCCGGGCGATGGCCACGCGCTGGCGCTCCCCGCCGGACAGCTCCTTAGGCCGATGCTTGAGGCGCTCCGAGAGGCCCAGTTTGGCCAGGATCTCCGCGGCGCGCTGTCGTGCGGCGGCCCGTCGGCCGGGCCAGGCCGAGACGGCCGAGTCCACCTGGGCCGACAGCAAGACGTTTTCCAGCACGTTCATCTCCGGCAGGAGGTGATAGAACTGGAACACAAAGCCCACGTCCTCGCACCGCATCCGGTTCCGCCGGGCGGCCGACAGCGTCGCGGTATCGACGTCGTGCAGGACCACCTTGCCCTCATCGGGCTTGTCCAGCAGGCCGGCCAGGTGGAGCAGCGTGCTCTTGCCGCTGCCGGAAGCGCCCACGATGGCCACGAACTCGCCGACCCCCACGCGGAAGCTCGTGCCCTGCAGCACGTGTAGCGTCGTGGCGCCCAGCCGATAGCTCTTGTGCAACCCGGAGATGTCGATCGCGCACTTACTCATAGCGCAGCGCCTCCACCGGCTGCATGCGGGCGGCCCGAATCGCCGGAGCCAACGCGCCCAGCACACCCGCGATCACCGCCCCGATGACAATCCCCACCACCACGGTCGGTTCGATGTTGTTGGGGATGCGGTCGAACCAGAAGCTCTCACGCGACCAGACCCGATAGCCCACCCACTCGTACATCGCGTCGTGGATCGAATTAATGTAATAGATGAACACACAGCCCATGGCCGCGCCCACCAGGGCCCCGACCAACCCCACCGCGGCGCCAAAGGCCAGGAAGATACCCGCCACGCCGCTCGACGAGGCCCCCACCGCCTTGAGCACGCCGATGTCCTTGGTCTTCTGGATCACCACCATGTAGAAGATCACGAACACCAACAGCACCGACACCAGCGACAGGATGCCGAACATGATCATCACCAGCGTCCGTTGCGATTCGATCTGGCTGACCAGCTTGTGCTGCTTCTTCTGCCAGGTCACAACCTCCACGGGTGTGTACTCGGCTTCGGGGTGTTCGTTGTAGAAGGCGGCCACCATGCGCCGCAGCTTGACCGCGACGCGTTCCAGCGAATCCCGCGAGCCGAACTTCTCACGCACCTTCACGTGCAGCATGCTGCAGCGAGGTGGCTCGAAGGACCCATCCGTTCGTTCGACCGGGCCCATGTTGTTGAGCCGTTGCAGCGCGTCGAAGGGCACGTAGACGGTCTCGGAATCAAAGGAGTACACGTCGGTGGTGCAGTCGTCGACCACCGTGAATCGCTGAATGTTGGGGGAGATGTCCGTCAGCGAGCGCTGGCCCAGCGGGAACACGTACAGCGTCACCTTGGTGCCCGGGCTCATCACGCGGATGGTCTCTCCCTGGTCGGTCCGGAAGCTGAGGCCCTCCACGCCCAGACCCAGGATCACGTGGTTGGGCATGGGCTCGAGCATGTAGCTTTCCAGCTCGTTGATGCGGTTCTCGACGAAGCGCGTGTCCTCGCCGGCGGCGCGCTGGGCTTCCAGGCGCTTCTGCAGCTCGGCCAGGCGCTGGCGGTGCTCATCGGCGCGGACGATGCTGTCTTCGGCCAGGTCCCGATAGTCCTCGGCCCCGCCGATGCGGTTCCAGAGGTGCTGCTTCTCGGGCGGCAAGTCGCGGAAATCCACGTCGCCGAACTCGCGCTGCTTGACGGCCTGGATCAATTCGTCCTGAGCGGCCAGCGCCGCCAGCATGGCCTCGGCCGGCGGGTCGAAGGTCGGTTCGGGCCAATCGGCCTGCACGAACAGGCCCTTTTCAAAGTTGGAGACCTTGGCCCGCTCCGGCAGGCGGATGCCCGCGATTTGAACGGTCTGGCGATAGTGGTCTTGCCCCGGCACGCGAACCATGCCGTAGCTGAGGATGAAGGGGGCGGCGTGCTCGACCTCCTCAGCCTCGTTCAGCAGTTCGCTGAGTTCGTCGTAGAACGCGATGCCGTGCACCCCCAGCGGCTGGACCACGATATCCCCGTGCAGACCCTTGGCCGCGTGCTCGACTTTGTGCAGAAAGCCGTTCATCACACTGGTGGCCACCAGCATCATGAACACGC
Organism: uncultured Planctomycetaceae bacterium; assembly: GCA_964428895.1. Taxonomy (GTDB): domain Bacteria; phylum Planctomycetota; class Phycisphaerae; order SM23-33; family SM23-33; genus HyVt-337. The sequence goes on along the minus strand of CAYRZU010000008.1, from coordinate 59,976 downwards.
ACAGCGCCACCCCGGCCGCGGCGAAGTACGCCAGCCGACGGCGACGCAAGTAACGCAGGACCAGCAGCAGCTTGTACATCCGGTCGCTATCCTTTCGACGCGGCGGCGCGGAGCATGGGGAACAGGATCACGTCGCGAATGCTGGTACGGTTGGTCAGCAGCATGATCACGCGGTCGATGCCGATGCCCAGCCCCCCCGCCGGCGGCATGCCGTGCCGCAACGCCGTCACGAAATCCTCGTCCATCACCCGCATCGTTTCGTCGGTCTCGCCGCGAAGCTGTTCGCGGAAGTTGGCTTCCTGAATGGCCGGGTCGTTCAACTCGGTATAGGCGTTGGCGATTTCCATGCCCGCGATGTACAGCTCGAACCGCAAGGCGATGTCCGGATCGTCGGCCTTGCGCCGCGTCAGCGGGCACAGCGCCGCGGGGTAATCGACCACGAACACCGGCGTGTCCATCGCCTCGAGCTTGGGCTCGACAACAGCCTCGAAGACGTCGTTGACCACGACGGCTGAATCCTTATTGGATTCTTCGATGCCGATCTCGCGTGCCTTGGCGCGAACGGCGTCATCATCCTTGATGTCCACGCCCGCGTGCTCGGCCATCAGGCCGGCGTACGTCGCTCGCGGCCAGGGCGTGGTGTAGTCGAACGTCCGCTCGCCGAACGGCAACTTCAACGAGCCGAACAACTGCTCGGCGGCGGTGGCGATCAGTTCTTCGGTGATGTCCATCATCACGTTGTAATCGGCGTAGGCCTGGTACAACTCCATCATCGTGAACTCGGGGTTGTGCTGCGTGTCGAGTCCTTCGTTGCGGAAGTTGCGGTTGATCTCGAAGACCTTCTCCATGCCGCCGACCAGCAGGCGCTTGAGGTACAGCTCGGGGCTGACCCGCATGTACAGGTCGCAGTCGAGGGCGTTGTGGTGGGTCATGAACGGCCGGGCCGCCGCCCCACCGTAGATGCTCTGCATCATGGGCGTTTCGACTTCGATGAAGCCGCGCCCGGCCAGCACCGACCGGATGTGCTCGATGATGGCCACCCGCTGCTTAAACGCTTCCATCGTTTCCGGGTTGGCCATCAGGTCCAGGTAGCGCTGGCGGTAGCGGGTCTCGGTGTCGACCAGGCCGTGGAACTTCTCCGGCATGGGGTTGAGGCTCTTGGTCAGCAGCGTAAGCTTCTCGGCCCAGACCGTGATCTCGCCGGTCTTGGTCCGTTGTAGCGGGCCCGAGACGGCGATGATGTCGCCCAGATCCAGCAGCTTGGCCAAGTCCCAGGTGGCTTCATCTGACGCGTTCTTACGGAGGGCGATTTGCATCTGCCCGGACTGGTCGCGCAGGTGGGCGAACATCATCTTGCCCATCTTGCGCATCAGGACGAGCCGGCCGGCGATATCGGCGGTCAGCTCGTCGTTATCGTCATCGAAGCGGGCCAACACCGACGCAATCGGCTCGGCCGAATCGTATCGGCCACCGTACGGGTCGATGCCCAACTCGCGAATCTGGTTCAGTTTGTTGAGGCGGTCTTCTTGGATATTGTCCAACATGCGAAGGGTCCTTCGGTGGCCCGTAGGGTGGGTGCTTTGCACCCACGCGTGGTCACACGTAGCGCGTGCGTGCAGAGCACGCACCCTACAAGTGGAGCATCATCGACGGCCGTTGGGGGCAAGTCAAGGGCGGGCGGCGGCGCTAGCCCAGCCCGGCCTCTTTGGCGAGCGCCTCTTGGGCCGTCACGCCGACCGGGGGAAACGCCTTGTCGCCCGATTTCTCGGTGATGTGGCGCCAGGCCTGTTCGATCAGGATGTTGGGCAGGATCGCCTCGACCGACCATTGCTTGGTTCGCCCGGTTCGCATGGCGATATAGCGTGCGATGCCGACCGTGCCCGTCTTGGCCGAGCCGCGCGGCGTACCCGAAACCGGTTCGGGCAGCAGGCCGTCCAGCACCGTGGCGGCGGCCGGGCCGGCGGCGGTGAGCTGCGAGGTCTTGAAGGTCTGATCGTCGGCCTTGGCGCCGAGGGTTTCGCCGAGGTCCTTGAGGCGCGCCAACACGGGCCCGCGGCCGATGGCGCTGGTCGTCACCACCCAGAAGTCTTCCAGCCGCAGCAGAAAAACCTTGTCCAGCGGTCGGCCGTCGCTGCCGAGAATGTCGGTCAGCAGCGCGGTGTCGTCTTCCTGGTGGACGGCGTCGGCCGAGCAGACCTGCTCCAGCAAGTCCACCGCGCCGTCACCGCGCACGCGGATGCGGCCGAGGTTGGAGGTATCGAACACGCCCGCTTTGTTGCGGACGGCGGCCGCCTCGGCCTCCGGGTCGCCATAGTGGGCCGGCAGCAGCCAGCCGTTGCGCTCCACCATGGTGGCGCCGGCGGCTACGTGAAGGTCATGCAACACGAGCTGTTTCGGTTCTTCGGACATGGCGAGAGCTTACCCGCATTGCCCATTGGCCGCCACGGGCGTCTTCGGTTTCCGTTCAGAACACAGATGAACGCAGATACAGAAGAGCGGATCTATTCTTATCTCTTATCCGTTTTCATCTGCGTTCATCCTTGTTTGCTTTTCTGCGGAGCCGGAGAGTACTAGGCCCTTCCTCTGCCCCTCGGTCTCCGTTAGCATGTGCGCCCAACCCGCGAAGGAAACCCCCATGGACGATATCCTGAAACTCGCCGATCAACTGGGCAAGGCCATCGCCGACGCGAAGGTCGCCGTCGACCTCCGCACCGCTCGCGAAGGCATGCACGCCGACCCGGACACCATGGACCTGCTGCAGAAGTTCATGGCCCAGTCCAGCAAGTTGGCCAAGCTCTCCCAAGAGCAGCAACCCATCGAACCCGACGACAAGCACGCCCTCAACGACCTGCAAACCCAGGTCGCCGCGCAGGACGCCTTCAAGACCTTCAGCGCCGCCCAGGTCGAGTACATCGACCTGAGGCGCAAAGTCAATCAGACGATCCTCTCCCACCTGCGCGACATCGAAGGCCCACCCCCCGGCGCCGAAAAGCCGCAAGCGTAAGCTCCTGGCGCGCTGACAAAGAAAAGCGGCCCGCCATAAGACGGGCCGCCTGTGTGTCCGTAATGTTGCGCGAGGGCTATTTGTCCGCCGAGGTCGAGACGTGGACGCCGTCGACCAAGGCCCAGGGGATGTGGCCCGGCGGGTCGTAGTCGCCCGACAGTTCCACGCCGTCTTTGAGCACGTCGAACAGGTTGCCCGCGATCATGGTGTTCTTGACGCGGCCGACGATCTCCCCGTTCTTGATCAGGTAGCCGGGCGAAAGGTTGGCGGAGAAATCGCCGTTGGCGAGGTTCCCCTGCCCGAAGCCCAGCATGCCGCGGACGTAAATGGCTTCGTCCAGCGAGCGGATCATCTCTTCGTGGCTGCGAGCGCCGGTGGGAATCTGAATGTCGTACGGGCTGCACCCGTTGTGGCCGGTCGGGCGAGCGCCGACCATAGCGGCGGTGTCCAGATCGTACAGGTACATCTTCAGCACGCCGTCTTCGACGATGCGGTGAATCTGGGTGGGGATGCCGTTGCCGTCCATGGGCACGGCGGTGCCGAAATCCTGGTGCGGGTTGTCGATGATGGTGATCGACGGGGCGAGGATCTGATCGCCCATGCGGTCGGCCAGGGGCGAATCGCCCTGGGCCACGCGTCGGCCGTTGATGCCCATCGTCACCGGCGAGAGGAACATGCTCAGCACGCCCGGGTCCAGCAGCAGCGGCAGTTGGCCCTGCGGAGCGTGGACGATTGTCTCGGACATCGCCAGATCGCGCACGGTGCGGTTGATGATGTAGTCGGGGTCCCACAGCTCGTTGAGGTCTTTCCAGCCGCGGCCGGCCCCAGCGTGGAAGATATCCGTGCCGGTGGTCTTGACGGCCCCGCCGTGGAGGCCCCACCCGGTGGAGCGACTCTTGTGCATCACGCCGCCGGAGGTCATCAGCAGCGATTCGCTGATGGACTTGGACGAGCCGGTCTCGACGAACAGGTCGTCGTCATGGCCCTGCAGGGCGTCGTTGATGGTTCGGCAGGCGTCGAGCATTTGATCGCGAGGCAGGCCGGCGGTTCGGTCCGACCAGGTTTGCAGCTCGACGTAGTCGTCGCTGGGCTCGGGGTATTGGTCGAAGTAGATGGCGTTGCCGTGGGGAGCGAGGGCGACCGCCCGGCGGAGCATGGCGTCGAAATCACGCAGGTGGTTGCCCGAGGCCGAGCCCAATCGGCCGTTGACAATGGCGTCGATGCCGAAGCTCATGCCGCGGTTGGAGTTGGTGGACTTCAGCCGCCCGCCGGTGAAGTGGCAGGAAAACCCCTCGTGCCGCGAAAACGACAACTTCACGCTGCTGGCCCCCATCAGGCGGGCCTTGTCGATGGCGCGGTCGAAGATATCGACCATCTCGTCCGTCAACGAACCTGTTAACTGATCGCTCATAGATCCCAATCCACTACCGACCACCCACCACCACGTTGCGGATGCGGATGTGCGGCGAGCCGATGCTCACGGGCACGCCCTGGCCGCCCTTGCCGCACCCGCCACCGCGGGGGGGAATGGTCAAATCATTACCGATGGCGTCGATGGAGTAAAGCGTCTCGAACACATTGCCCGCCAGCACCACGTCGCGAATCATGTCGGTGACCTGGCCGTTCTCGATCAGGAAGCCGTACGCGGCTGAGAAGCTGAACATCTCCAACTGCGTGTTGCCGCCGAACATGCCGCAGGCGTAGATGCCTTTGTCGATTCCGGCGAACACCTCATCCTTGGTGTGTGGCCCGTTCTCGATCAGGGTGTTGGTCATGCGGACCAGCGGCACCTTGCCGCGCCCGCCGGCGCGAGCGTTGCCGGTGGGCGTGCAGCCCATCTTGCCGGCGGTCTCCAGCGAATGCATATAGCCGACCAGCACGCCGTCCTTGATCAGGTAGGTCTTCCCCGGCGGCGTACCTTCGTCGTCGAAGACTTGCGTGCCGGGCAGGTTGGCCAGCGTGCCGTCGTCGACGGCGTTGAGCATTTTCGGCCCGACCTCTCGCCCGACGTGAACGAGCTGCTTGAGCTTTTCGTCTTCGTAAATATGGTCGGCCTCGGACAGATGGCCGAACGCTTCGTGCATGAACACGCCGGCCATTTCCGGGTCGAGCACCACCGTGGTGGTCCCGGCCGGGCAAGGTCGGGCCTTTAAGAGGTCCGACGCACGCTGGCCCACGCGGTGGGCCTCTTCGTGGCGGTTCAGCAGCGAGCTGAAATCGTTCCGCGACCGGAGCGAGTCCGACGCGCTTTGTAGAATGTGGCCGTCGCGGCTTGTCGCCGACATGCTGACGGCGCAACCGGGGCGTTCTTCGGAATAGCTCACGCCTCGGCTGGACGCGTAGTGCACGGTCTTGAAGCGGTCGATGTAGAACACGTCGGTGCTGACGATGTTCTCGTGGCCCATCAGGACGTCGGTGTACTCGCGGACCAGGGCGATCTTCTCGTCCACGCTGATGCCGCGCGGATCGTCGACCATCTCCACCACAACATCCACGCCGTCGGGGGCGCCGTCGACCTCGGCCAGTTCGGTGGTGTCGCGGCCGACCAGCTTGGCGCCGTCGCACGCTTCGGCAATGGAGGTCTCCAGATCGTCCAGCGAATCGAAGGTGGTGATGCCCCAGCCGCCCTTATGGCAAGCGCGGACCACGCCGCCGGTCATCCGGGAGGTCGACACACGCTCCACGTGGTCGCGGCGGAAATCGATGTCCGTCGCGTCGCCTTCCTCGAAGCGGACGTCGGCGTAATCGACGTCGACCCGCTTGATGGCCTCCGACAACAAGCCCTTAATTGACTGAACCTGAGTCTCCATAGAAGATTCGCCGCCTCCTGCGGCGCGCAAGGCATGAAAAACGCATCAAGGGATTACGTAGTTTACCTGATCAGATCCAGAAAATCAAGCGCCGATCCGGGCATCCAAGATCACCGTAACTCTTTGTCACTCAGAACGATGGGGTCTGTTTGGCGGAGGCCATGCCTCGCTGCCCATGCGATCACCCATCTCTTGTAGGTGGGCAACTTGTTGCCCACGCAGACCAGCCCACGCTCACTCCACCCACACATACTCCGTGTTCCCCGGTAAATCAATGCGCCCGCACCAATCATCTTCATACCAGCCGGCATCGACGAACCGAACGAACGTCGAATGCGCCCACTCGCGCGGCAGCGCCACGAGCCCGTGTTTGACCGGATTGGCGTGAATGTAATCGACGTGCATGTGGAAATCCCGGGCATTCCGAATCCGGTGCTCCCAGAACCGCTTCTGCCACACGCCACGACAGCGCTGCCGATGTTGGGATGCCGAGACCTCCCCTTCTGCGCCGCCACGAGCAAGATATGCCCGGGTGAACCGCTTCTTCAGCGCCCCAATCCGAGCCGCGTAATCGGCATCGCCCTCAGGCAGTCGCCACAGGACATGGAGGTGATCGGGCAACAACACCATGGCCTCTGTCTCCCAAGGTCGTGACTGGCGCGTAGCCTCAATCGCCTCCTTCAGAAGTTCCCTAGTCCACGACGCACGGAAGATCGGCCGCCGTTGAAGTGTCACCAACGTGAAGAAGTACAGGCGCCCATCCCGGTTCCGACGGTAGCTCGGCATAGCTGAATCGTATGACCCCCTTGTTCCGTGGGCAACAAGTTGCCCACCCTACGTGTCAATCCCAGTTCTAAGGAACGAGGACGAACAAATGGGTTTCGCCCTCTTGCGGGTCAGGTCCCGCCTCGATGTACCGCCTACTGTCATCCCATGATCTGGCGGCATAGGCATCATCGGCTTCGTTGGTTCGCCGTTGCGTGGCCCAGTTTCCCCAAACGTCATAGTTCGCGTGGTTGTCCGTGTCCCCTTTGACTAGCCATACATCCCCGCCCAGGATAGGCACGTCGGCCGCCTCCAGCATTGCCACGGCCGCCAACGCGTCTTCCTTCAATAATCCTGTCTCGTTCAGCCCAATCACTTGGAGGGATTGCCCCCGTTCTAGAAGCTCCAAATACTCGCTCGGCAGATTCACGGCTTGACCCTCCTCCTGCTCAGCTCCATCTGTTGAACGGGACTCGCCCTGATCATCGCAGGACGGGACGACTATCACCAAGCACGCCAAGGCCAGAACAAAGGCCAGCCCCGTAGGGTGGGCAACTTGTTGCCCACGCGATTTCGTTCGACGCCCTTTCTGTCTTCCCCATGCCACAATCTGCCCCCCTACAACTTATCGCTATGCTTGTAGATCTGCGTTTCCAGTTGACGGAGGTAGCCGGTGAAGTGGTTCTCCCCGTCGGGGTCGGATTCGATCGCGTGGGTGGTCATATACATCTTGGCGTCGAGGTTGTCCAGGTAATGCAGCACGAAGGCCTCGGGAATCGCCGGCAGCACCGGCGAGCCGTACTCCTTCACCCCATGGTGCGAGAGGATCAGGTGCTGCAGTAGCGTGGTGGTCTTGACCGGAAACTCATCGCCGAGTTCGTCGGCCAGCAGGTCGGCCTTTTCCTGAATCCAGATCGCGGCCATCGCGATGTGCCCCACCAGTTGCCCGCGGTCGGTGTATTTGATGGAGACGCCGCTGGTCAGCTCGGCCGTCTTGCCGATGTCGTGCAAGAACACCGCCGCCAGCAGCAAGTCGGGGTTCAAGCGCGGATACAACGGCAAGACCACCTTGGCCAACCGCGCGATGTTGAGGGTGTGCTCCAGCAGGCCGCCCACGTAGGGATGGTGCATTTGCACCGCGGCCGGGGCGCGCTTGAAGACCTCGACGATCTCCTCGTCCTCGGTGAATTTCTTGATCAGCAGGCGTAGCGGCTCGTCGCGGATGTCCCGCATGATCTCCATCAGCTCGGCCCACATGGCGTCAACATCGCGCGGGGTGGTAGCCAGGTACTCGGCCATGTCGACCTTCTCAGCGGAGACCGGCCGACACGCTTCGATCCGAAGCTGCACCTTGCCCTGGTACTCCTCGGTGCGCCCCTTGACGTGGATGAAGCCGTCGGCGGGGATGCCGTTGAAGATCATCTCGTTGACCTGCCACATGCGGGCCTTGATCGAGCCGGTGCGATCACCCAGGGAGGCGTCGATGTAGAGGTCCCCCTTCCGCGTGGTCCGCAGTTGCTTCTCGCGGACCAGAAACACCTGATCGATGTTCTCGTTGGGCGTCAGATCGCTGACGTATCGTCGTTCGTCGCTCATGGTCGACATTGTAGCCGCGCCCGCCAGGCGTTGAAAACACCCGTTTGGGCGGGTATAAGCGCCCGGTCTGGCGCAAGGTTCACGGGCGCGGCTAACCGTCGCGACCGAAATGCCGGCTGCATCGGCGGGCGAGGAAAGCGCTCGATCTAAAGGATTTGACGAGGACACTATGCGATACAGTCAGCTACTGATTCCGACCACGCGCGAAGTCCCGGCCGAGGCCGAGATCCCCTCGCATCAATTGATGATCCGCGCCGGCTTCATGCGGAAGGTCTCCTCCGGCGCGTACACCTATCTGACGCTCGGCTGGAAGAGCCTGCGGAAGATCATGGAGATCGTCCGCGAGGAAATGAACGCCGCGGACGCCCAGGAAATCATGATGCCCGCCCTGCAGCCGATGGAGCTGTGGGCCAAGACCGGGCGCGACGTCGACTACGGCGAGACCATGTGCCGCTTCACCGACCGTCACGGCCGCGTGAACGTGCTGGCCCCCACGGCCGAGGAAGTGGTGACTTCCCTGGTCGCCACGGAGATCAACTCCTACAAACAGTTGCCCGTGAACCTCTACCAGATCTCGCCGAAATTCCGGGACGAGTTCCGCCCCCGCTTCGGCGTGCTGCGGAGCCGCGAATTCATCATGAAGGACGCCTACAGTTTCGACACGTCCGTCGAGGCCCTGGGCGAGACCTATCAGAAGATGTACGACGCCTACTGCCGCATCTTCAGCCGGTGCGGCCTGAAGTACGTGATCGTCGAGGCCGAATCCGGCCCCATCGGCGGCTCGGCCAGTCACGAATTCATGATCCCCTGCGACAACGGCGAGGACATCATCGTCCACACCGAAGACGGCGCCTACGCGGCCAACATCGAAAAGGCCGACGTCGACCCCCTGCCGAAAGCGGATCCTGTCGAAGCCCCGGCCCCCGAGGACGTCCACACCCCCGAGGTCGGCACCATCGACGCGGTCTGTGAGTTTCTGGGCACGCAACCGGCCGAGATGATCAAGACGCTGGTCTACGCCGCCGGCGAACAGACCATCGTGGCGTTGGTCCGCGGCGACCACGACATCAACGACGCCAAGCTGACCCACGCCGCCGAGGCCACCCACGTGGAATTGGCCGACGACGCAACGGTGCAGCGCGTAACCGCCGCGGCGACCGGCTTTGCCGGCCCCATGGGCCTGGCGGAAAGAGTCGACAAGCTGATCGTCGACCACGGCGTGGCCGCGATGGGCCTCGGCGTCACCGGCGCGAACAAAACCGACTATCACACTAAGAATGTTGTCCCCGGCCGCGACTTCCCGCTGGACGGCGAGAACGTTTCCATCGCCGACATCCGCAACGCGACCGAGGGCGACACGCGTGAGGGCAAGCCGCTGCAGTTTTCGCGCGGCGTTGAGGTCGGCCACGTGTTCAAGCTCGGCACCAAGTACAGCGACGCGCTCGGCGCGACCTACCTGGACGAGAACGGTTCGGCCCAGCCGGCCGTCATGGGCTGCTACGGCATCGGCATCAACCGCATCCTGGCCGGAGCGATCGAGCTGGCGTTCGACGACAACGGCCCGGTCCTGCCGGTGGCGATCGCCCCGTTCGAGATCGAGGTCATCCAGATCAACAACGATTCCGAGGCCGTCGTGGCCGAAGCCACACGCATCTACGACGAACTGAAAGCGGCCGGCGTGGACGTGCTGCTGGACGACCGCGACGCGCGGCCGGGCGTGAAATTCAAAGACGCCGACCTCCTGGGCATCCCGCTGCGAGTGGTCGTCGGCGATAAGGGCCTTAAGGATGGCAACGCCGAGGTCAAGCGCCGCACCGACGACAAGCCCACACTCGTGCCGGTCGGCAAGGCCGTCGCCGAAGCGTTGAAGATCCTCGACGAACTGAAGGCCGCCTGCACCGCCTAGAAGGCCGGACACGCTGCTTCTTCTACTGTTAGAAACAAGGATGGACACAGATGAACACAGATAAGACATAATTGGTTTCTTCTGTATCTGCGTTCATCCGTGTTTATCCCTGTTCCATGTTTCTCTAGTTATGGCCAAGCCGTCCAACAAGTTCGTCGCCTACCTGCAATACCTGGGCTTGCGGTTCTTCGAAATGGCGATCCGCATGTTCCCGGTGCAAGCCAACTACGGAACCGCGGCGATCCTGGGCGACCTGCTGTTCACCTTCGACCATCGCCACCGCCACCGCGCCATCGAACACCTCAAGCGTAGCTTCCCCGAGTGGTCGCCCCGCAAGTGCCGCAAGGTGGCCCGCAAGTCGATGCGGAGTATGCTGTACCTGGGCATCGAAATCCTGTTCACGCCCTCGTTGATCACGCCGGCCACCTGGCGGCGACACGTGACGTTCGTCAATCAGAAGGAAAACATCCTACAACTGCTCCGCAACGAGCGCGGGGCGATCTACCTGACCGGCCACTTCGGCAACTGGGAGGTCATCGGCTACACCATGGCCCGGGTGGGCTTCCCGGTCTACGCGGTCGCGCGGCCGCTCGACAACCCCTACGTCAACGAGCACATCCTGGGCGTCCGCCAGCGGACGGGCATGACCATTCTGGATAAGAAAGGCGTGGCCGAACACGTCGACGACATCCTCGACGCCAACGGCGCCATCAGCTTCATCGCCGACCAGGACGCCGGGCGCAAGGGGCTGTTCGTGGACTTCTTCGGGCGAAAGGCCAGCACCTATAAATCGATCGGCCTAATGGCCATGCGGCACGAGGTGCCGGTGATCGTCGGGTACGGCCATCGCGTGCGGGAAGGGTTCGACTTCGAGATCGGGGTCGAGCGCATCATCCGCCCCGAAGAGTGGGCCGATAAGGACGATCCGCTCAAGTGGATCACCCAGGAGTACACCTCGGCCCTGGAGGCCGTCATCCGCCGCGCCCCCGAGCAGTACCTCTGGGTCCACCGCCGCTGGAAGCACCGCCCCAAAGGCGAAGAGCCCGGCCCGGACGGCATCGCCTAGCCGCCAAGGCCATCGGCCTCACCTACAACACCGGTTCAAGCTCAGCCAGCAGGTCGATGGGATCGCCCAGCGCCCCCGCCACGCCGCCGCCGGCCAACATTGCGCCGAAATCCAAATCGGCCTGATCCGGATCGAAGGTCGTCAGCGCCACGGTGTGCGTACCGCCGACCGGGCTGGTCCAGTCCCAGCCGGCCTGAGCGAACGCACGAATCTCGTAATCCGCCGCCGGCAACACGAGGAAATCGTACAGGCCGCTTTCGGTGATCGGGTCGATTGACCCATCGCCGTCGAGGTCCACGCTCTGGGTCAACTGCGTGGCCAGCACCTCGCCCGAGGCCGCGTCGACCAATTCCACCAGCCACCCGTCCAGGCCGAGTTCCTCGGCGCCCTTGACGCCATCGGCGCTGGCGTCATCAAACACGCGCCCGGACAGGAACCCGTCGATCCAATGTTCGGTGACCCGGACGGCATCGAGCAGAATGTGCCCGGCCTCGGCGCCGTTGGCGTCGAACATGATCCGGATCGACCCCGAGGTAACCGTAAAGCTATCCGGCAACGAGTACCACCGGTCGACATCAGGGCTGCCGCCCAGCGTCGGCCTTTGATGAACAGCGAACTGGTGGTCGCCGTTGTCGTCCGTCACTGTTACGCCGAGCGTGACCTCCGGCCAAACGAACCCCCACAGGTCGGGCCACCACAAGGACACGTCGTAGACGCCGCTCTCGGGCACGGCCACGTCGAAGACCGCCGCGGAGTACGGAGTGGCATTGACGTAGAAGTCGTCGTTGTAGGCCCCGGTGTGCGCGACCGGCGTCCACGCGGACGGAAGCGGCAAGAAGCCGGCCCCCGGAAGTGCAATCCCGAGAGTCGCTTCATCGTCGTCGGCGGTGACTTCCGCCAGGTCCAGCGGCAACGCCTCCATCACGAGGAAGTCAATCGGTTCAATAAGGGCCTCAACGTCGGTCACTGCCACCATCGGATACTGCAGGGGGAGCCAATCGTCGCCAACCTTCAGCCTCAACTCATAGTCGCCCGGCAAGAGGTGATCGAACCGATAGCGCCCCGCCTCGGTGAACGGATCAATCTGGCCGTCGCCGTTCAGATCCATCCCGGCGGTGAATTGCCTGCCGACGCGCGTCGTGCTGGACGCTTTCCACAGCTCCACCACCACGCCGTCCAGGCCCGCGTCGGTGGCGTCGAATCGCCCGTCCCGGTCCAAGTCCCGGACCACCTGCCCGGCGATCATCACCGGCTTGAGGCCGATGTCGAGGCCGAGCTCGCCCTGGGCGGGCCCGAGATCCAACGAATAACCGCCGGCCGGCTCGGTTCGAATCCAGCCGAGCGGGAGCTCGTGGCGGATTTCGTATTGCCCGGCCGGGACCCCAAAGAAGAAATACAAGCCCGACTCGGTGAACGGGTCGATGACCCGATCGCCGTTCAGATCGATGCTCCGGGTGGTGGTCAGCCGGACCATGCCGGCCGCGTCAACCAGCCGCACCGCCCAGCCGCCCAGGCCCCGTTGCCGTTGTCATCCTCGAAGACATAGCCGTAGACACTGGCCGACTCGACCGCCCCGAAATCCCGGTTGGCGTAGGTCGTGCCGTGGCCGAACCCCAAATTGTAGACCGGCGGGTTCGGTGTGGTCGCCATCCAGCCGTCGGGGGCGACCAGTCGCACTTCGTGGGCGCCGGTGCGAGCGATCTCGAACGCGTAGAGGCCGCTCTCGGTGACCGGGTCGATCGAGCCGCTCCCGTCGAGATCGACGCTGGTGGTGACGGTCTCGTCGACGACGTAGCCGTAGTCGCTGCGGACCAACTGGACCGTCCACCCGTCCAGGCCTAATTCGCCGGGGTCCTGAAAGCCGCTGCCGTCGCCGTCGTAGAACAACTGACCCGAAGCCGAGCTCCACAGCGCGTTGCTGAAGTCCACGCCCGTCTCGGTCTGGCCGGCCAGGCCCAATTCGTAGTCGATCGGTTCCGGCAAGCGCGCCAAGCCGACCAGGGCGTCGTTCCAGTCCCCCACGTAGAGGTCGCGGCCATCCGGGGCCAGGGCCAGCCTGGCCGGGAACGACACTTCCTGCGGATAGGCGGCCAGTCGGTCCAGCGCGCCGGTCGCCGCGTCACGCTGGAAACTCATCACGCCGCCGTCGGAGCCGCCGTACCACGCCACGAACGCATACAGGCCGTCCGGACTGATGGCCACGGCGCTGGGTTCGGTCAGTTCATCCGCGCCGATCTGACCGACACCGGCTTGGTACCGGTCCGACAACGTCAACGTACCGGTCACGCCGCTGCGATCGAAGACGGAAACACTTCCGCCCGTGGTGGCCGTGACGTAAACATGCAGGCCGTCCGGGCTGACGGCCATGCCCGAGGCGTTGAACATCGGCTCGCCGCCGGCCAGCTTCTCCACAAACGTCAGGGCCCCGGTTCCGGCGTCGCGAGCGAACGTCACCATGCAATCCTTCGCCGGGCCGGACGAGGTCCGCCCGATGGCGTAAACGTGTTGCCCGTCCGGGGCGACCGCCAGCTCGCGGGGGCCGCCGTAAAGGCCGCTCACCCCGCCGACGCCCTGGAAGAGCACTTGCGTCTGCGTCAGCAGCCCGGTGACCGGGTCGCGGGCGAACGTCGCTAAAGCGCCGTCCCCGATGGACCCCACGTACACGTTGAGGCCGTCGCCGCTGACCGCGACCGCCTGCGGCGTATCGAGACCTTCGATGCCGCCCTCGCCATCGGCAAGCACCTGCACCACCGACAGCAGGCCGGTGCTCGGGTCCCGTTGGAGAACGTTCAGCAGATCGTCGTTCAAGGCTGACACGTAAAGATGGTTGCCATCCGGGCTGACCGCCATTGCCAGCGGATAATTCAGCTGCAAATGGAGCTCGTCTCGGAGCACCTGCACAGCCGTCAGCTCGCCGGTACCGGCATCCCGCTCGAAAACCGTCAGGGCGTTGCTGTCCCGGGAAATGGTGTAGACGTATTGGCCGTCGGGCGAGGCCGTCACTTCCCAGATCGCGTCCAGGTCCGCGCCGCTGTCGCCGTCGTTAACGTATTGGAAGACGTCCAGCTCGCCCCCGAACTGATTCGGCGACGTCTGCCGCCAAATGTCGGACGGCGGGACCTGGCGGACCTCGTAATCGCCGTCGGCCACACCCGTGAAGGCGTAGAGCCCCCGCTCGGTGAAGGAATCGATGGACCCGTTGCCGTCGAGGTCCACGTCGGCGGTGGTTTGGGTGTCGACCACCCCGCCGCCGGCGACATCCACCAGTTCGACCGTCCAGCCGTTCAGGCCATGCTCGCCGGCGTCGCGGACGCCGTCGGCGTCGTAATCCCGCCAGACCTGACCTTCGATGGTCCCGCTGAGCAGCAGACGGGCCTCCAAGCTCTCAAGCACCGGCCGATGCGTCGTTGGTTGGCGTCGCCCCATGAGTGTCCCTTTCAATCAACCGTCCGCGGCTGTCGCGCAGACCGATAGCTCGGATCGCGTCCACATAGATAAGACGTGCGAACAGCTTCTGAAAATTGGGCATTCTCCAAAAATCTTCTTCAAGAAGCGCTCCCGTCCGGCGTTGCGGCTCCGGTCCTCCCTGACAGCCATGCTAGCCGCCGCCAGACTGCAATTCGCTGGCATTGGGGAGTTTACGCGAAAACGGCTCCGGAGTCAATGTAGGCCCGCAACTCCTGGCGGCGGCTAGAGATTCGCTGCGCCTACTCGGGTGAGTCCTGTCTGATGGCGTCGCGGACCTCGTGGCTGATCCGCATGGCGCACCACTCGCGGCCGCACATGGAGCAGTAGTCGGTCTCGAGGTCTAGTTCGTCGCGGCTGCGGATGGCCTGGGCGTGTTCGCTGTCGAAGGCCAGCTCGAGCTGTTTGGCCCAACTGAAGTTGGCGCGGGCGTCGGCGATGGCGTCATCCCAGTCCCGCGCGCCGGGCAGGCCGCGGGCGACGTCGGCGGCGTGAGCGGCGATCTTGTACGTCACGCAACCAACCCGCACATCCTCGGGTGTCGGCAGGGACAGATGCTCAGCCGGCGTGACGTAACAGAGGAAGCTGGCCCCGTGCGTGGCCGCAGCCGTGGCGCCGATGGCGGAGGTGATGTGGTCGTACCCGGGAAACACGTCCGAAACGATGGGGCCCAGCACGTAGAACGGCGCGCCGTCGCAGACGGCCTGCTGGCGCTCCATGTTCATCTGGATCTGATCGAACGGAATGTGGCCCGGCCCTTCCACCATGGTTTGCACGCCCGCTTCCCGAGCGCGCTGCACGAGTTCGCCCAGCGTATCCAGCTCGGCGAACTGCGCCTCGTCCGACGCATCGGCCAAACAGCCCGGCCGCAGACCGTCGCCCAGCGAATACGACACGTCGTACTCAGCCATGATGGCGCTGATCTCATCGAACAACTCGTACATCGGGTTCTCATGGTTGTGGACCGTCATCCACTTGGCCAGCAAACTGCCGCCGCGCGAGATGATGCCCATCTTCCGCTTCATCGCCGCGGGGAGATGCTTGCGCAGGATGCCCGCATGGATGGTGAAGAAATCCACCCCCTGCTCGGCCTGGTGACGCATGGTGGTCAGAATGTCGTCGCAGGTCAGTTCTTCGATGGGCTTGCCCACAATCATCGAGTACATCGGCACCGTGCCGACCGGCACGGTGGAGCTATCGATCAGCGTCCGGCGGATGTGGTCCAGGTCGCCGCCGGTGGAGAGGTCCATCATCGTGTCGGCCCCGTAGCGGACCGCCCAAGTGAGCTTCTGGAGCTCCAACTGCTCGCAACTACTATCGGGAGAAGCGCCGATGTTGGCGTTGATTTTGGTCGACACGGCTCGGCCGATGCCGATCGGATCCAGCGCCGCGGCGCCCCGCTCGCCGGCGCTCAGATGGAGCCGATTGGCCGGGATCACCAGCCGCCCGGCGGCGACTTCCTCGCGAACCAATTCCGGTGCGAGCGATTCCCGCTCGGCCACGCGCTGCATCTGCGGCGTGATCACGCCCGCTTTGGCTTGTTGAAGCTGCGTCATGTCAGAATCACCAATCCGGCCCGTTCAGGTCGATCTCGCCTTCGGGCCATTCGCTCAGCGGGCGTTGGCCCGCGTGAATCATCGCGCATCCGTGGGGGGTGTTGACGATCCGCGGGCCGTCCGGGCCGCCCTCCAGCATGGCTAACAGGTTGTCGGTGACTTCCCAGCCGTGTTTGGCGTAGAACGGACGGACCGGCTCGCCGCAGAACAAGAAGCCGAAGTCGGCCTCGTCGGCGATCACCGCCGCCGCCGCCTTCAAGCACGCGCTGGCGGCCCCGCATCCGCGACGATCCGGATGCGAGCACACATTGCCCAAGCCGCCGATGGTGAACTCACCGGCCGCCGAACCGATCGTCCGAAACAGTAACCGCGCCGAGCCGATCAGCACGCCGGCATCGTCCCGCGCACCCAGCCAACACTCATCCGCCAACAGCGGCGTGTGCCACCACCGCTGGACAAGGAACTCCTCAGCTTGCGGAAACGCCAGGTTCTGCAGGTGGCGAATCTCTTCGCTATGGGCGTCCGTCAGATCGCGCTCGCGGGTGCAGGTGATGTTCATTGTCTCTCCATCGGTCGCGCATACAAACGGCCGCTCGAAGCGGCCGAAACGCGATCAATCCTTGATTCGTTCCGTCCGCTTCCCTACGCGGCTGGCATCCGATCATCGGACACTCACCGATCAGGTTCCAAGGGTCACTCTCAGCCGTCTCCGACGGCGCCCCTAGCGGAACGGGAGTATTGTAGTGGTTGCTGCCGGCTCAAACAAGCTGTCCGGCTACCGGCGTGGTGGCGGCCGCCGTCTTGGCGGCGGGCGATGCCCGCCGGGGTCTTGGTCGTCCGAATCCGGTCGGCTGCGCGAGGAGGCCTTCATCTTGACTTTCGGGCCGCTGGTTCGAGGCTCGGCCACGCCGCCGCGGACGCAACGGACGAAGTTATTGATGCGGATCACGTCGCCTTGCGGGCCGCGACCTTCGGGGAACCGGCCGGGGTTGCCGCTCTTGGGGTCCGACCGCTGCGCCCCGGCCCCGTGGACGTCCATTAACGTCTTGCTGCTGGAGCGCGGGCCTTGCATGTACCCCAGCGCGCGGCCGAACGCGATGTAGACGCCGGCGCCGGCCGAATCGATCCGCGTATGACTCGTGCCAGTCCAGTAGTAGGGGTAATCGGTCTTCCCTCCTTCGTTGGTGATCTCCGTGACCTGGAAGGCCGGATCGATCGCCGCCGAGTCGGTGGCATCCGGCGAGCGGGTGTAATCCACGATGCTGTGCAGCTCTTTGGCGCTAGGGAGGCGCCAATCGGAATGGCCGCCCAGGTCGAGGGCCTCGGCGTAGGCCAGCGCTTGCTGCCAGTTCATCCCCTTGCCGCTGTCCGCCTTCATCCAGGTCAAACCGGTGGCGTCATCGGTGATCGTGCCGTCGCCGTTGTCGACGAAGTCATTGAGGCCGTAGTCGGTGTTCCCGCGGACGTAGAGCGCGTAGTACGTCTTGGCTCGGCCCCGAGGGCCGTTGTTCCCGGCCGGGTAGCCCTTAATGCGCCCGTCGGCAAAGTTCACGCCGAACATGGCCTTCCCGCCGTTCATCACGGTGTGGACGTATACCGTGCTGGTCGCCCACTGCGAGTCGATGATGCGGTCGCCCTCACTGCTCTTGCCGTAGCTGAATTTGAAGACCGTGTTGTCGATATAGGGCGTCAGATTGCTCGTTCGGCCGCTACGGGGATCGGGGTCCACGCCGCTGAACTGGATCAGCGAATACAGTTCCTTGATGGTCGGCAAGCGCCAGTCGTCGTAGCCCCCGGTCTTGCACGTGCCGGCCCCCGCGACGGCCTGGTCGAAGGTCTTTTTGGCGCCCGGGTCGCGAATCCACATCAGACCCGTGTTCACGTCCGTCACCGTGCCGTCGCGATTGGATTGGTAGGCCGGCTGAAGACCCTCGTAGTGCGCATCCTGGCCGAAGAAGTTGTCGCCGGCTTGGGGGTACACGATCTCCGTGCCGTTGTCGTAGCAGCGAATCTGCCCGGTGTCGACAATCGCATACGGCAAGACTGCCAGGTCCCCGCCGGCCGGCTCATCGGCCAGCCCTTGCACGCCGGCGAGACCCGCGACCAGCAGCGCAACAACACCTACGGACCGTTCGATCTTCATGGTGTGTCTCCATCTGCTCAACGACGCCGGCCCAAGAAACATGCCGGCCGACCACAAAAAAACGGCGCCGAATATCGACGCCGTTATCGTACTCATCGTAGGGCCGCTCAAGGCCCGTCGCCCATCTCCGGGCCGACCGGCGGCAAGTCCTCACGCCCGTCGTCCAGGCGGTTGAGTTGGTCGCGGAGAATGGCCGCATCCTCGTAGCGTTCTTCGGTGATGGCCTTATCGAGTTGCTTGCGGAGCTTGCTGACCGGATCGACCGGCACGCGTCCTTCGATCTCGCCGGCCAGGCCCGCAAGCATGGCCAATTCCTTGGAGACCTCGTCGGGATCGTCCACCCCGTATTTCCGGAAGTGGCGGCGGATGTCCTCGATCGCCTGCTTGACGGCTGTCAGCGCCGCTTTGGGGCGATTGTCCGCCAACGCCATCCGCGACCGGGCCCGGGCGTTCATCATCACCACGTAAGGCCGATACTGCTCGAGCTGATGTTTGTCGGATTCTTCCGTCGCGTACTGGGTGCAGAAGTCCATGACCTCCAGGTTGCGGCGGGTGTCGCCCTCGACCAGCTCGAAGTCCTCCAAGATGAAGGCCGTCAGGTAGCGGTGGTAGAACATCACCGCTTCGGCGCGGAGTTTCTCGCAGGCCTTTTCGTCCAGCTCGAAATCGCTCTCGGCGCCGCTGTCGCGGTAGTGCTTGAGTTGGTCGCGGTAGTAGCTCAGCAGGCTGTCGAACCCGTAGGGTCGTTCGCCGTCGGGGCGCCCGGTGACCTCCATCTGCAGGATGCCCAGTTCCAGGCGGAGTTGCACCTTGTCACGCCCGTCGGCGCCCTGGATCCTCCGGGCCGACAACTGCCCGCCCTCGTGCGGCCAATCGTCCAGAATGTGGCTGATGTCGTGTGTCATGATGGCCAGACCAGCCTGGTTCGCCTCCACCTTGACCCTAT
The DNA here is from genome assembly GCA_964428895.1 of uncultured Planctomycetaceae bacterium. GTDB lineage: Bacteria > Planctomycetota > Phycisphaerae > SM23-33 > SM23-33 > HyVt-337. The sequence continues at coordinate 40,719 of CAYRZU010000008.1, read as the reverse complement.
CAACCCGCGGCAACTGATTCAAGGCAAACTGGCGTTAGGTGCGCGAGCCGAAGTAGAAACTCACCGCCGCGCACAGGACCATCACGATCCAGCCGGGCCAGTCGGCCGACAGGCCGGAGATGAAGAACACCGCCAGCACCGCCCCCACGCCCAGCATGATCGCTCCCTTGGCGTGGTTGATCAGCGTATAGCCGGGCGTCCCGCGGGAACTCGCCATCACTCGGCCAAACAGATGGCCGCACGTCAGGCCCGCCATCAGCACGTAGAACTCCAGGTACTTGACCTCGCCCAGTCGGCCGCGAGCGGCCAGCACCAACGCCCCGACCACGAACCCGCCGATCAGCACGAACCGCACCACCCCCGGCGGCAGGTGCAGCGGGCGGCGGGTCAGGCCGGACGCGTCGTAGATGCGGCTGGCCTCGGCCTCGACCTTCACGCGGAAGCCGAAGTAGTAGCCCACGATCGTCAGCAGCAGCGCCAGCAGGCTGTTGGGCACGTCGCGGCCCAGAAGGATCATCAGCAGGCAGGTGACGGCCATATCGATCGCCACCAGCGCGCGGATTGAACCTTTGGGCAAGCCCAGCGGCTCGGGCACGTGCGCCGTATCGCAGGCGACCAAGCCGGCCTGGCCTGTCTCCTCGTCCAACAACACGTGGTACCGCCGCCGACAGTTCTGGCAGGTGTGGTCCTCACCGTCCGTCAGCGCTCGTCGGAACGTCCACCGACAATGCGGACACCGGTACTCCTGTAGTTCGAACATGGCGGAACTCCCCGATCGTTTCAGCCACAGCGGCCGACACGGCAAGTTGTGAACAAGAATAAACGCAGATGAACGCAGATAAAGACCAAAGTAAAGGTAAGACCGCCTGTTGAGCCTTTACCTGAATCCCTATCTGTGTTCATTCCTGTTTGAGTCTCTGGAGATGACCATGGCCGAAATGACGAGTCACGAACGCTTCAAACGCATGTTCGAGCACCGCGAGGCCGACCGCGTGCCGATGGTCGATGCGCCGTGGGGGACCACCATCGAGCGCTGGCACAAAGAGGGCCTGCCCGAAGACGTCGCCTGGGGCGACTACTTCGGGATGGACATCGACGCCGGCATCGGCCTGGACAACTCCCCCCACCTGCCGACCGAAACCGTCGAGGAAACCGACGAATACGTCACCCGCACCAACGACTGGGGCACGACCTACCGTGTCTGGAAGCACGCCACCAGCACGCCCGACTTCATCGACCACACCATCGTCGACTTCGATAGCTGGAAGCAGATCAAGAAGCGCATCACGCCGGGCCGCGACCGCATTCAGTGGGACCATCTGAAAGAGCACTACGCCACCTGGCGCGCCGACGGCCGATGGCTGGCCGGCAACATGTGGTTCGGCTTCGACGTCACGCACGCCTGGATGGTCGGCACGGAACGGACGCTGATGGCCCTGATCGAGGACCCCGACTGGATCGTCGACATGTGGAACCATCAGCTCGACACACAACTGACGCTGCTGGACATGCTCTACGACGAAGGCTACACCGTCGACGAGCTATTCTGGTGCGACGACCTGGGCTACAAAGGCACCACGTTCTTTTCGGTGCAGATGTACCGCGATCTCTTGAAGCCCGTCGTCAAGAAAGCGTGCGACTGGGCCCACGCCCACGGTGTTTACACCCACCTGCACTCCTGCGGCAACATCAGCCAGTTGATTCCGGAGTTCATCGACGCCGGCGTCGACGCGCTGAACCCTCTGGAGGTCAAGGCCGGCATCGATCCCGTCGAGGTCAAGGCCCGGTACGGCGACCAGATCGTTCTCCACGGCGGCATCAACGCGATGCTGTGGGGCGACGTCGACGCCATCACGGCTGAGATGAAGCGTGTGATCCCCGAGGTCAAGAAATCCGGCGGGTACATCTTCTCGTCAGATCATTCCGTGCCCGATTCGGTCTCCTTCGACAATTTCCGGCACATCATCGAACTGGCCAGGGAACTCGGGACCTACTGATTTAGCAGGTATGCACAGGATTCAAGGGATGTTGTTCTTTGTTTCTGCCCTGCTACTCAAAGAGCAGTGCGCCAAAGCTGTCCGGGCGGTGGAAGTTGGGGCCCGGGGTGTCGATGGGGGCCCAACTCAGCCAGTGCGGCTGGGAGGTCTGGTCGGCGCACTTGTAGAAGTTGGCCATCCACTTGACGCCCGCTTTCGGCTGTGTGATCGGCAGGAAGTGGCCCAGGATCGACAGCGGCAGTCGATAGCTGACCTGCCACGTGGTGGGGACGGTCAGTTCCGGCTCGACCTGGCGCGGCATGGACGACCAGGTGGTCATCTGCTCGCACAGCTCGATCGGCATCTGCTGGACATCCTCCGCCGGGGCCGGCTGAAAGTGGATCAGCATCACCCCGCCGCAATTCATCTCGAAGTTGAAGTAGCCCACCGAGGTGTCATCGCCCGGGGTGAAGAACAGTTCCACGCAACTGTCGCGGCACACGCGGCCGTGCCAGGTCTCGGCGACGGCGCGGACGAACTGGTCCTCCACGCGAAAGGCCACGTACAGCGCCTCATCGTCATACAGCAATCGCGCCTGCGTAATCGGCTGATGCTCATATTCGCCACCCACGCAATGGGCCACGGGCGCCACCTCCGCCTGCCGCCAGATCGGCGAACTCCAGGGGTCTTCCAGGGGAACCGGGCCGTCAGCTCGATGCACAACCGTTGTCTTCATGGCCGGCATGATACACGAAAAGCGCGGCGGGTCGAGGGACCCACCGCGCCAGCTCACAATTCATCTGCGTTAATCCGTGTCTATCGCTGTTCGCTTCCTATGCCTTCCACAGCCCGTGCTTGTTGCAGTGTTCGCGAACGCCGGCCACGTCGCCGTCGAACTTGAAAACCGCTTCGGGGGCATCGCCGGGGCTGAGGAACTGGCGCAAGAATTGGCCCTTGCTGGTGCACAACTCAATGAACTGAATCCAATGGTCGTCGGCCATCGGGTGCAACGTGCTGCCGACCACGACCTTGGCGCCGTCGGCGGTCTTTTCAACGACCGGCACGTGCTTTTCGGTGGCGGCGTCGGCGGCCTTTTCTTCCAGCAGGCTCATGGCCTTATCGCAGCATTGGAAGTTGCAGTCGCAGTCACAAGAATCGGGCTCGACCATTTCGACCAGCACCTGGCAGTCCTCATCCGGGCACTGATAGAGTTCAAATCGCTTTCCTGACATGGGGGTCCCTTTCCGTTCAGGGGTTGTCTGCTTGGGGCGTCCCGCCCGCCACCGTGAAGCACATCGTAGCACCCCAATTCGGCCGAAACCAAATTTTCCCGACTCCTTGTGGGTGGCGCGACAGGGGCCCCGCCATGCGGCATGGAGAGCGGCGGTCGAGAGCTACTTGCCGTAATCCGAGAAGATGTCGGGCTGGACAAGGCTGTTCTCGATCCCAGGCGGTTCCCGCGATTCGGAGGTGTCGAAGACGTCCGGAAGATCCTTGTTCGCTGGAGAGGCCTTCGCCTTGGGTCCGAAGATACGGGCGAAGGTGTCGGCGCCGGGAGCTTGGTCCGGCCGAGCGGTGGTGTGATCGAGGAGGGAAACGCCCAGGAAGTCGGCGAGCGCTTCGGCGTCGTCACGGACCTGCTCAACGGCGCCGTGCCCCATCAGGGCCATACGCTTGCCGCGCGGCTCGTTCAGGACGAGGTTGAGTTGACACCACCAGAAGAACCGCCCGCGGCCGGCCAGGTGGGCGCCGCGACACAGTTGCAGCGCCGCGATGGTGTCGATGCGGCCCCGGAAGCGACCGAACAATCGCGGGCCGTCAAAGCGGTGGTTAGTCCAGTACTCCCGGCGTCGAAGGTCGAAGGTCACCCGACCGATCCGAGACCAACACAGGATCGCCCCCAAAGACATCGCCAGCAATCCGGCCACCGCCAACGCCCAACTGGCTTCGGGGTTCATCATCTTGGTCACCAGCGCGTAGCTTCCGAAGACAAAACTCCCCGCCCCCGCCACCGGCAGCACCAACGACCACAATACGTGGGCCCGTGTGGGAACAATCTGGCCGACGTTCGCCTCGGCCCGGACCCAGCGGCTGCTGCGATACCGGAACGGCCCGCTCGCTTCAACGGGCCTGGCGTCCAACCCAATACTGATGTCGTTCGAACTCATTGTTGCTCCGGGGATCATCCCCGCTCTACTTCCGACAGCCGTGTGGCCCCTATCGCGGCGTTAGCTCATACGTCACGCTCGCCTGCGTGTCAAATCGGACCCAGTCGGCGTCGTCGGATTTCGATTCGACGGTGGTGGCCACCTCGGCGCCGTCGGCGTCGCGGACCACACAGCCCGATTCCCACGGACTGGCCGCGCAGCACGGACAGCCGCGCTCGCTATGAATGGAGACGCTCTGGACCCGCCCGCTATTCAGCTCGGCGCTAACCAGGAACGCGCCCTCGGCCCGGAAGGTGGTGAAGCCGGCGTCCAGCCGCCGCGGCCAAGCCGGGAAGAGGCGTAGGCAGCCGTCCCAGCTTTGCAGCAGCATTTCCTGCACCGGGGCCAACACACCCAACGATTCCGACCACGCGCCGGCGTAGCCGTAACGCTCGCGACTCATCGCCCGCAGCAGGCCGTTGGGGAGGCGCCACTTGGCGATGATCCGGCGGGCGGCTTCAAAGTCGCGGTCGGCCTGGAACCGCCCCCGCCGGTGCAGCACCATCCAGCGGATCGGGAAATGGCCGAAGTACCAACTCCATAGCGCGTTGTCTTTCTCGCGAGACAGCGCGAAGGGCTGATCGTCGGAGCGCGCCAGGTCGGTATCCTCCCACCCCAGGAACTCCGGCGGATTGAGCGGGTAGCGGCGTTTCTGCTCGTCGGAAAAACCGGCCGCATCCAGATCGTCGATCACGGGGAAGTGGGCCAGGATGTCTCGACACTTCGCCGCGAGTTCGGCATCGACACTAAGAATGTCCGCCGCCTCGGCCGCCGTCTGCAAGCAGTACCGCACGTGCCGCATCACCTGCGGGCGGTCGGTGTATTTGGCGACGTCGGGCGTGAACTGGTTCTCGCCCTGGTCCGAGGGGAACCCGTGGTAGAAACCGTCGTCACCGGTGGTCAGGAAGTCCGCGTAGAACAGCGCCGCATCGCGGATCGGCGGATAGCCCACTTCACGCAGCCAGTCGACATCCCGCGTGTAGAGGTAGCGGAACCAATATTGGTTGACGGCCCAGCCGGTCATGTAGGTCATCCGTGCGAACGGCCCCACGCCGTAGGGGTCCTTGGCGATCGGGAACGGAAAGCCCGTCAGTTGAATGAACGTGCCGCGACAGCCGTAGTAGTCGGCAGCCAGCTTGCGCCCCAGTTCGATCATGTTCTCAGAGCCCGGGAAGTACGAATCGCCCAGCGAAAGCTGGTTGGCCTCGTAAGCGCCCCAGAACGGTTGCTGGTAGTTGTAGTTGGTGTGGTAGTCGCCGTGCCACAGCGAGAAGTCGTTGACGGTGGAGGGCAGGAACAAGCCCGGGGCGACCACGTCGCCGCGGAACGTGCAGCGGCGGGCGTGGAGGTTCTCGTACCACAGTTGCTCGAAGAAGGCATCGCCCAGCGACACCGCCGAGCGCGACCAGAATTCGTTCGCCGCAGCCAGGTTGTCCAGCCCCCATTGCTCGAAGACGTCCGTGGGGTCGTTGGCCAGCCGGCCGGCCACGTCCAGCAATGGCGCCTCGTGACCGGCGGCATCGTTGCTCGTGCCGATCGCCACGGCCAGCCAGCCGCTCTCGCCCGGCTCGGCCGGCTTCATCCGCAGCCGCGCTTCGCCCGAACCGAAGGTCTCCACGTCCTCGACCTGCCCGTCGGGCAGAATCGGCATGAGGCCGTAACGGTGTCCGTCGGCAAATTCCAGGTCCGGCGCGAATGCTTGCTCCACGATCCATCGGCCCTCGACCTGGCGGGTGGTCGGCGGGGCCATGGGCGGGTTGTCGTTCCGCGCGTACTTGTCGAACATGTCGTTGGCGGTGGTGGCGCGAAGGTTGGTCACGTAATCCTTCGCCTCGGGGTCCGGCCAGCGGTACAGGCTGAACCACACCGCCCGGTCGTCCCAAGCCGCGTTGTCGCGCGTGAGGCCTTCCAGCTTCCACCGAACCGCCAGCACGTTCGGCTGCGGCGCCACGAAGCAATGGACCTTCAACACCAGCCCGGTCTCCCACGTGCACTCAATATCGACCGTACCGGCCTCGATGATCAGCCGCTGAGTCATCTTCAGCCCGCGCTGTTCGGGCGGCAAGTGCAGGGCCAGCTCGCCGACCGGCTTGGGACACGGGAAGGTGCGTGTGCGGTAGCTGGGCGGGCCGTACTGGGTCAACTCGGCGATGCGTTGGTCGTTGTCGGTGCCCTTGGTCGCCGCCGCCCGGCCCAACTCGGCCGAGAACTCCCACCCCTCATCGCGCACGCCCTTGGCCAATTCCTCGATGTGCATCGGCTCGGGGTCGATCTCGGCCGCGTGGCGGCGATCCCAGACATCGACCTTGCCGAACCGCCAAATGATCCGCTCCGCCGCCTGATAGACGCTAACGGAGAAGTCGCCGTTGCCAAGCAACAGCCCTTCTTCGGGGACCAGTACGCGGTCGTTGATTTCAATCGTGTGCATGGAACGTCCTTCGTCTGCGGCTACAGCGCGTTCATGCGGTCTCGCATGGCGCCCAGCGTGATGCGGATTTCGCTGCGGCGGTTGCGGGCCATCCACAGGGCCTCGAACCGCTCCATCAGCTTGGCGTAATCGGCCTTGAGGGCGGCGCGCTTGGCGGGCGTATCCTCGCCGCCGTGGCCGAACATGGCCAGCTTGTCGGCCGCGACGGCTAGGGTATCGACCGAATAGACCCAGTAGTCCAGTAGTTGGTGAGGGTCCGTCTCGGGCATGGCCGCGTACTGGGCGAAGACGCGGCTGATCCGCCTGAACCGCGGCGCGCTGCGCTTGCCGTCGGCGGCCGTCACCGCCCGGTTCTTCGGAACGATCTTGCCGTTGCGCCCCCACTTGGTGACGGCCTTGTGGAAGTCGAACATCGGATCACCCGGATCGACCCGCAGCAACATCCAACACCAGAAGCCCGGCTGTGCCAAGTCGCCCAGCTCCAGAAAGGCGTCCAGGAACTCCTTGGATTCAATGTTCAGGACCAGCTTGCAGAACCGCCGCCAGAAACCGTCGGGCTCGGCTTTACCGAACAGCTTGCCAAGCCACTGCCAGAAACCTTTCTTGCCGGGCTCGGGATCGACATTCCACGACCGCTCGGCCGAGTACAGGTACCCCGGATACGCGCACTCGGTGAAGTTAAAGTGTCCGCCGTCGCCCCAGTCGGTGTTGAGCACGCCGATGGCGCCGTGGCGGTGGCCGGCCCGGGCCCAGCCGGCGATGTTGACGGCCGACTCCCACATCCGCGGGAACAGGCAGCCGTAGCCATTGACCGACGGACAGACGTAGGTGTCCAATCCCGTACCGCAAAAATCCTTCACGCGGTCGAAATCCACGTCGTAGTCGTAGCCCCAGTCGAGCATGATGATGTCCTTGGGGATCTCCGGCACGAGCTCGGGATACTCCCGAACGATGTCGCCCCACATCATCACCCGCTTGCCGTGGGCGGCCGCCAGGTCCCGACAGCGCTTGATGTGTCGCAGGTACAGCGGCCCTTTGCCGATCTCGGCCGCCAAGGCCGCGCTCTGACCGTTGCCCAGGTCGAAGACCTCATCGCAGCACATGTTGAACTGGTTCGACGAAAAGCACGGCAGGAACTCATCGAACAGGTCCTTGACGAACTGATAGCTCTCCTCGAGTACCGGCGCCAACGACCAGTAGTTGCCCTCGGCCCCGCACTCGGCCAGGTGCTGGTACTTGGGCAAGCTCAGCACGGGGTGCAAATGGCCGAAACTCGATAGGCTCGGCACGAGTTCCACGTGGCGCTGGCGGGCGTAGGCGTCCAGTTCCAGGATATCGTCGGCCGTGAGGGGGTCGGCGTCCTTGCCGATGTCCGGATGCCGCCGGAACCGGAAGGTGTGCTCGATGTAGTACTGCAGGTGGTTGATCTTGGCGGCGGCCAGCAGGTCGATCTGCTTCTTGAAGCTCTCCAGCGTGGGCACGCGCCCGCGAGCGATGTCGTAGTAGACGCCCCGGTTGGGAAAATCGGGCCAATCGTTAATCGCCACGCACGGCAGCTTTCCGGCCGACGACTGCGGAACGATCTGCGCCAAGGTCCGCAGGCCGTGCGCCGCGGCGAGAACGTCGTGGGCCTCCAGCGCGATCCCATCTTCATGGACCGTCAGTCGATAGCCTTCCGGTTGGAGCTCGGCGTCCAGCTGAATCGTCGCGTCGTCGGCCGGGCCGCTGCCGATGATCGTCACTTGGCCGCGGGCGCCCAGCAACTTCAGCAACTCCTCCGCCGCCGGACGAAACCGCCAGTCGCACACACCCACCGTCATCGTCGGCGGCGCGGTGTACTGGCCGGCCGATTCAGTGACGGTCTTCGGTTGAGGGATGAAGTCGAGCATGATTGTCTCCATAGGCCCAAATGACACAGCCATCAATACGGGTTATCCAGCACGGCCTGTCGCATGGCCAGGAAGTTGTCCAGCGGTACGCCGTTCTGCAGTTCAGTCGACGAGCCGATCATGATACGACCTTCGGCGTTGTCGATGGCTTTGACGGTCGCGTCCGCCACCTGGGCCGGCGTGCCGAACGGCAGCAGGTACGACACGTCAATCCCGCCCACCATGAAGAGGTCCGGATGGCGGCGGTGGATTTCTGCGATGTCCATCCCCGCGACCACCTCGATGGGATTCAGGCCGTCGATGCCCGCATCGACCAAGCCCGATAGCAGCGGCATGGCGTTGCCGTCGGTGTGGAACATCACGGTGATGCCTTTTTCGTGGTAGGCGTCCATGATTCGGGCCAGCCGCGGCAGGTAGTGCTCGTCGAACCACGCCGGTGAAAGGAACGGACCGGAGTGGTAGCAGATGTCGTCGCCGGCCATGACCGCCTCGATGCCGTGGTCGTCGGGATAGTGGCTAATCCAGTCGACGGTCCGGGCCGTGTAGACTTCCAACTGCTGGCTGATGATGTCGGGGCAATCGATGAAGTAGTAGCTGAACGCCTCCAGCCCCACCTCGCCCATGATACCCATGAAGCCCGGCGCGCCGCCGCCCGGCATCCAGAAGCACTCCCCGAGCTTGGCCTGCATCCGCCGCGCATCGGCGAGGTAGTCGTCGACGCTCTGCTGGTCGTCCTCGGTCCAGGCCGCATCGTAGGCGTCGATCCAGTCCGTCTTGGCGGCCGCGTAGGCGGCGGAGCTTTCGTAGCGGACGTGCTCGGTCCAGGCCGTCCAGCGGTAGAGGCGCTGGGTGCGGCCGTCGGGGAGAGTAACGGTTTCTTCGTTGTCCGGCAGGCGGACCGAGCGAGTCGCGTCGATGGCCGGCGCGTAGGCGGTGTGGACCACATCGGGCGCGTTGGCCACCGTCACGGCTTCGCCGGTGAAGTGGCCGATCACCGCGTCGTTGCGGAGCAGGTCGAACAGGGGCGCCCGGTCGGGCATGTCGCCCGCTAGCACGGCCCGCACGCGTTGAATGGAACCATCCACGGCTGCCTCCTCGATAACAAGCCGGTGAGAATACCGGCCCGTTCGCCCGCCCGCAACTCTCCCCGCCGCTTGCAAACGCCCAACCAGCGGCTATCCTGTTGCGCTGTCAAGGAGACGCCCGATGTCGAACATTCATCCGACCGCCATCGTCGACCCGTCGGCCCAGCTCGCCGACGACGTGGAGATCGGCGCGTTTGCCGTCGTCGAAGCCGACACCGTAATCGGGGCCGGAACGGTCCTGCGACCCCATACGGTCATCCGCCGCTACACCACGCTGGGCGAGGGCAACTTCGTTGACAGCTTCGTGGTCTTGGGCGGCGAACCGCAGGACTACAAGTTCGACCCCAACCAGGTTACCTACCTCCGCATCGGCGACAAGAACATCTTCCGCGAGGGCGTGACCATCTCCCGCGCCACCGGGGAGGGCCTGGCCACCACCGTCGGCAGCCGCACCATGTGGATGGCCAACTCCCACGCCGGACACAACGCCGCCATCGGCGACGACGTCATCCTGGCCAACGCGGTGTTGCTGGCCGGGCACACCCTCGTCGAACGCGGCTGTGTGCTGGCCGGACAGGCTATGATCCACCAGTTCTGCTGGGTGGGCGAACGCGTGATGTTCCAAGGCCACGCCGCGACCAGCCAGCACATGCCCCCCTACGTCATCGCGATCCGCGACAACGAGGTCGGTTCGCTCAACAGTGTGGGCCTGCGACGCGCGCCCGACCTGGACGACACCGACCGCGCCCAAATCAAAGAGGCCTTCAAGATCACCTACCGCCGCAGCCTCAAGCCCGTCGAAGCGCTGGCCGAAATGGACGCCCACACCGAATGGACCCCCGCCGCCGGCCGCTTCCGTGACTTCGTCCGCAAGGTTCTCAGCGCCGAAGGGCCCTATCACCGGGGCCTCGTGCCGATGCTCGACCGCTCACTAACGCGGGGGGGCCGACGGGCCTGATGAAAACCACCGGGCGAGGCTACCAACATCGGCCGCCTCCCCTACAATGCAACGCGTAGCATCGAAAGGGCGCACCATGGCCGTCGAGGTCATTCAACTTAACGACCGTTACTCCCACGTAGCCCTGTCGGGCCAGCTAACGCAGATGGGTGTCGAGCGCATCACCGGCGAACTCTACGCCGCCACCGTCAAGCGCAACCTGCCCGCCATCATCGAACTGACGGATGTGTCCTTCATGGCGTCGGCCGGATTGGGCTTGCTGGCTTCGGTCCGCAAGCAACTTCAAAGGGATGACGCCAAGGTCGTCCTCCTGCACCCGCCCGACCAGGTCGCCCAGACCGTCCGCACCAGCCGTTTGGACGTGCTGTTCCCCATTGTCGACACCCTCGACGAAGCCCTCGCCCACCTCGGCCTCGACGCCGAATAGGAGGCCGCGAGGTGGCCCCGCAACAATAGCAGGGATTCAGGGGGTGCACGGGATAGAAAGGGGGAAGGGAAGGGGAAGACAAGGAAGGGGGAACTCTTCGCCTCCCTTCTTACTTCAAAGGCTGTATCCCTTGTATCCCCTGCATCCCTGCAAGAACAAGAGGGACACCCTCTCCTACGGCGTGATCTGAATGCGGATGCCGAAGATGGTCGCGTCGGCGGCGTTGGCGGCCCCGCCGGGGTTGATCACGTGCTGGATCGAGGGCGATATTTCCAGCCACGGCGTGGCCATGATCTTGTAGTAGATCTCGAAGGCCGTCTCGCTGTCCTTGCTGAAGCCCGCCCGCATGTCCAGAAAGCTCTGAGCCACGCCGAACGCCAGCACGTCGTCATCGCGCGAAGGGATCAGCCCCTGGTACTGGGCGCCAGCTGACCAGGCGGTGTGAATCTCGTTGACGTCGCCGTCGGCAAAGCCCAAGCGCCCGAACACGCCGGCGCCCTGCTCGCAGTCCGGATCGTCGGGCGTTTCCTTGAATAGCATCTGGTTGATGCTGGTATAGAGGCCGAAGTCGTTGCTGGACTCCCGGGAACCGTCGTGGCGGTCTTTGTCCGACGTATCGTGCCAGAAGCCCACGCGATAGCCGCCCGGCATCTTGCCGTTGGGCGTGGGCAACTGGGCCATCAAATGGGCCTCGTAGATGAAGAAGTAGTTGGGCTTGCCGGAAAAGGCGCTCTTAAAGCCGCTGGTGTTGCGGTGGGCTTCGGCGTCGGCGACGGCCGCCTGCAAGCAGACATTTTTGATCGGCTCGACCATGACCGTCATGGCCAGGGGATAGTCGGGGAACGGAATGGTGGGGTTGTTGACCAGCGCGGCGTTCAGGAAGTGGCTGGTCTCGTCGTTGGCGTAGCGGTTGGTGTCGAATCCGACCTCGGCGAACCGCTGCTGGAAGCCGCCCCCCAGGTCGACCTTACCGACGCGGAACCGCAACCGCCCATCGAAGAACCGCTGCTTCCAGAATAGCTCGGTAACCACGATGGAGTCGTAACCGAACGCGTCGCCGTTGACCTCCTGGATCGCCCCGACCGAGGAGGCGTTCAGTCCGTCCGACCAGCCCCCCTCGACGTGGACGTACACCCGCGATCCGCTCAGGCCGAACGCGGTCTCCAGGTCCCACTCGCCTTCGATGTCGTAGCTGCCGGTGTAGCGGCCGGACCGGCGATGGGTGACCGGCCCGCGCGTGGCGATCTGGTAGATCTGCGTAACGCCGGCGTCGATGCTGATGCCCAGCTCGGCCATCTCATCAGCGATGCCGAACCAACCGTCCGTCAGCGTTTCGCGCTCGAAGAATCCCGCGGGCTGATAGCCCGTGGGCGCGGGCGGCTCGGGCAGATCGGGTTCGGCCAACGCCGCCGAGACCATCAGAGCCGGCAACATCCATGTGACCAGCCACTGTTTAGCTTTGGGCACTGAGAACATCCTTGTTCGTCTAGAGGTTGGTAAGGTGGTTACCGTATCTATCGGCGCGTAGGCTGAACGATCTTCGGCAAAAAGGGGAGAACGAGTACGGCAAATACGACGTTCGGCTATCGCCCCGGGCCGTCCCGGCTGTCCGGCTCGTCACACCCCCCACAACCCCCACAGCCGCTCTTGCCTTTGGCGTTGCGGACCAGCCCGTAGCCCACGCCGGCGGCAGCCAGCAGAACAATCGCAATCGCGATGACGGTTTCCCACATCATTACACCTCGTCGGCCCTAAGCGAACAGCCGGCCGATCTGATAGACGGCCGTGGTCAGAATCCACGCCAACACGGTCAGCCCCCCCAGTTGGAACAGCGCCCACCGCCAGGAGTTGCTCTCCCGCCGGGTGATGGCGATGGTGGCCATGCACGGCGCGCTGATCAGGCAGAACAACATGATGCAGAATCCCTGCAGCGGCGTGTAATTGGCCTGCAGCTTGGTTCGAAGGGGCTCGGACCGCTCATCGGCGCCCTCGCCCAGCGAGTAGACAATGCCCATTTGCGCCACGAACACCTCCTTAGCCGCGAACGCGCCGATCATGGCCGTCGAAATCTTCCAGTCGAATCCGCAAGGCCGAAGGACCGGCGCCAGGCCGTGCCCCACCCGTCCCATCAGCGACTGCTTCAACGCCGCCTCGGCCTCGGCGTGATCAACGTTCGCCAGTAGCAACTCCTTGGCTTCGGGGTGATCGGCCGGCCGGGCCTCGATCATGGCGCGCTGGTTCTCAAACCGCCCCGCTTGGTCGGTCGGCAGGCCCGGCCACTGTTGCATCGCCCAGAGCAGAATCGAAATGCCCAGGATGATCGTGCCGGCCTTCTTGAGGTACATCCCCCCGCGGTTCCACATGTGAACGCTAACGGACTTGACCGTCGGCATGCGATAGGGAGGCAGTTCCATTACGAACGGCGGCGTTTCCCCGCGCAGGACCGTGGCCTTGAGCAGCTTGGCGCAAAAGATCGCCAGCACCATGCCGATTACGTAGATCAGCATCATCCACATCGCGTGGGTAGTCACCTCCATGCCGAACACGCTGAACAGGGCCTTCTCGGGAAAGAACGCCGCGATAATCAGAATGTAGATGGGCAATCGCGCCCCGCAACTCATCAGCGGCACGACCAGCATGGTGGTCAGCCGGTCCTTCCGGCTCTCCAGCGTGCGGGTGGCCATGATGGCCGGGACGGAACAGCCAAAGCCGATCAGCATCGGCACGAAGCTCTTGCCGTGCAGGCCGATCTTGTGCATCAGGCGATCCATAATGAAGGCGGCCCGCGCCATGTAGCCGCTGTCCTCCAAGATCGCAATCGCCAGGAACAGCAGCAGAATGTTCGGCAGGAAGACCACCACCCCGCCCACGCCGCCAATGATGCCGTCGACCAGCAGGCTCCGCAGCAGGCTGTCGGACTGGGCCGGCCACCACCCGTTAATCGTCCCGGCCAACCACTCAAAGCCGGCTTCGATCCACCCCATCGGCGGGGCGCCCAGCGTGAAGGTCAACTGGAACACCGCGAACATCAGCAGCGCGAAGATCGGCAACCCCAGCATGCGATTGGTGACCACCGAGTCGATGCGATCGGATCGGCTGTGACGACTCTCGACCGTACTGCGGACCGTTTCCTGGCACGCCCCGGAAATGAAGCCGTACCGGCGGTCGGCAATCAGGGCCTCGGGCGTGTCGCCCAAGACGTTCTCCAGGTGCTGGACCGACCGCTCGGCTGCGGCCAGCAAGGCCGGATCGTGAATCTGCTCGTGAAGTTCGGTGTCGCCTTCCAGCAGCTTTAGCGCCACCCAGCGATTCGGCGCGCCGATCGGCGCGGTATCGGATTGGCAGATCAGTTGGGTCAGCGTGGCTAGCTCTTCCTCGATCTCCTCGCCGTAGTCGATACGGCTGGGCTGACTGCACACGCCGGATTGGGCGATCTCGACGGCCGCATCGAGCAACTCCTCGCGGCCGATGCCCCGGTTGCCCACCATCGGCACGATTCTCGCGCCGAGCAGTTGCTCCAACAGCGGCAGGTCGAATTGCAGACCGCGGCGCTCGGCCACGTCGGACATGTTGAACGCCAACACCAGCGGCGCCCCCAACTCCATGATCTGGACGGCCAGGTACAGGTTCCGCTCAATGTTCGAGGCGTCGATGATGTCGACCACCACGTCCGGGCCCTCCCCGATGATGAAGTCCCGCGCCACCAGTTCCTCGATGGAGTAGGCCGTCAGGCTGTACGTGCCCGGCAGGTCAACGATCTTCATCTCAAGCCCATCGTGGCGGCACGTGCCTTCCTTCTTCTCCACCGTCACGCCGGGGTAGTTGCCCACGTGCTGACGGGCGCCGGTCAGGGCGTTGAAGACCGTGGTCTTGCCCGAGTTGGGGTTGCCCGCCAGCGCGACCGTGATCGGCCCGGGCGTCGTCCCGTCCTGATTTGAAAAGTTCGGCATGCCGAACATCCTTCCGAAAAAAACAAACGGTTGTCTATTTGTCCGGCGCCTCGCCGGTCACACGCACCAGCACCTTCGCCGCCATGCCACGCCCCAGCATCAGCCGACTGCCCAGCACGTCCAGAATCATCGGCCCGCCGCCGGTGGCAATTACATCCACCGACGCGCCCGGCGTCAGACCCATCGCGCAGAGGCGCGCCGTCAAGTCGTGCCCGCCCTGGATCTGCGAAATCCGAACGCGCTGCCTGGCATCGACGTCATTCAATGGGACAAGGGGGGGGGGCATCGGTCGTCCATGGCGAAGGTCAGGACAGAGGCGTTACCGAAATGCGTTCGGCCTCTTCCTTCCGGAGCGTCAGGTTGTAGCCCTTGATCTTGATCTCAATCGGATCGCCCAGCGGCGCGACCCGTTCGACTTTCACTTCCGTCCCGGCGGTGGCGCCCATGTCCAGCAAGCGCCGCCGAATGCTCCCGCCACCGGAAATCTTCACGATGGCCCCGCGCTCGCCCGGCTTGAGCGACTTGAGCGTCAGGGCCGTCTCTTGCTTGTCGTCGGCTTGCATCATGGGTTGTTCCCGGTCGGGCCGCTATCGGCCGAAACGACGAATCCGCTTGGCCACGTCGGGCGGGCTGTTGTCCACGTATTCCACGAACTCCACGAACCGCTCCAGCACTTCCTCCGACACCGCGTGCTCCATCTTGCAGGCGGCCGCCTCAGCCGCCTCGGCGTCGACCGACAGCACCTTCACGAAGAAGTCCTGCAACGCCTCATGGCGCCGGACGATCTGCTTGGCCACCGACGACCCCTTGGCCGTCAGGGTGATCACGTCGTAGGGGGCGTAGTTGATCAGCCCCCGGTCCGCCAGGGCGTGCAGCGCCCCGGTCACCGACGACCGCCCCACCTCCAGCCGTTCGCCGATGTCCTTGGCGCGGACCGCCTGCTTGTCCTGGACGATCTGGAAGATCGCCTCCAGGTAGTCTTCCAGGCTGGCTGTCAGTTTGGCTGATTTCAGAGGCGCCATCGATCCGGGCTCCTGTCCGCCGGACCACAAAGTTCGGCAAGGCGAACAATCTTCACGATACCGAATCCTTTGTCAAATTCAAAATCCTCCTTCCGCGTCCGCCCGGGCCGGCAGGCTTACCTGTCCGACCGCCAAAATCGCTACCCCGCAGGCCCAGCCAACGGTATCATGCTCCGCTGCGAATCGTTGCCACCGCCGAAAGGATTTACCTGATGGGCATTCTTCAGAACATCCCTCTCTCGAAATCGACCGACGAGCAACTCGTCGCTTTCATCGATAGCCTCCTGCCGAAGTTCAAGGCGCCCACGGACGCCCACGCGTGGCCCGCCCAGGCCGAGGCAATTCGCCGCGACGCGCTCAAGAAGATCTACCTCCGCAACTGGCCGGAAAAGATTGTCCGCGCCAAGCCCACCGTGGTCTGGGGAGATGTGCTCAAGCCTAAAGGCGCCCCCTACGTCATCCGCAAGCTGCGCTACGAAGTGCTGCCCGATTACTGGGTGCCCGCCTTGCTCTATCAGCCCAAGAAGCTCACCGGCAAGGTCCCGGTCGTCTTCAACGCCAACGGCCACCACGATGGCGGCAAGGCCACCGACTACAAACAGGCCCGCTGCGCCAACCTCGCCCGCCGGGGGATGCTGGCCTTCAATTTCGAGTTCGCCGGCATGAGCGAACTGACCAAGGATCGCGACCACAACCGCATCGCGTTCCTGGAACTCGCCGGCCTCGGCGGCGTGGGTATGTACTTCCTGAACATGGCCAAGGGCCTGGACGTGCTACTGGCCCACCCCAACGCCGACAAGAAGCGCGTCGCCATGACGGGCCTATCCGGTGGCGGCTGGCAGACCATTGTCTTTTCGTCGCTCGATACCCGCATCACCCACGTGATCCCCGTGGCCGGCTATACCACCATTCGCGGGCGCTTGTTTAGCCCCGGCGAGGTCGGCGACTTGGAACAAGTTCCCCCGGACATGGGCACGGTGCTGGACTTCGACACCATGACCGCCATGCTCGCCCCACGGCCGACGCTGTCGATCATGAACGACCGCGACGAATGCTGCTTCCGCACCGATCGCACCAAGCCCCTCGTGGTCGACGCCGTGAGGCCGACCTTCGAGGCCATGGGCGCCGACTTCGTTTTCTACAACAACACCGACCCCGGCACGCACAACTACGAAGCTGACAGCCGCGGCCAGCTCTACAAGTTCCTGGGCGAGCAATTCGGCATGGCGTTCGGCCTCGAGGACCTGCACACCGACGATGAGATCTTCACCGAACGCGAGCTGTTCGTGGGCCTGCCGCTGAATCAGTCGTCGATGATGACCGTCGCCGCCCGAACCGCTCGCGAAACCGCCGCCAAGCTCCGCACCCCCACCACCAAAGCCCAAAAGGCCTCCCTGCGCAAGAAGGTCAAAGAGCTGATCCGCCTGCCGCGCTACGTCGGCAAGGCCACCAAGGTCGGCCGACACGACGGCGCCGATCTCTATCAGTTCCGCGTCGGCCCGTGGACGCTGCCTGTGGCGGTCGACACCAACGCCAAGACCAAGACCGTCGACCTGGTCTTTTCCACCTGGGGCGACCTGGCCGACGTGCACCGCGAGATGGCCGACGACCGCACCGTGGTCACCACCGATTTGCTCGGCTTCGGTTGCTCGTCGGCCGAGCACCAATGGCTGATGCTGATGGACGCCGCCGGGCGACGCATCCTGGGCGAGCAGGTCGCCCAAACAATCGCCCTGGCCCGTTGGGCCAAGAAGCTCGCCGGGGCCCCCAAGGTGCGCCTGGTTACCGGCGGGTTCCCGCAGGGCTTCATGGCCCTGATGGCGGCCGCCATGGAGCCGGGCCTGTTTTCCGACATCCGCGCCGAGGTCGGCTACTATCTGTCGCTCGTGGGCCTCTACGAGCGCGAGACCGAATACATCCACCATCAGGCCATGTTCGTGCCCGACCTGCTGACCGTAGCCGACATCCCGCAACTGGAAGCGTTGGCCGAGGGCGTCACCATCGCCGCGCCGTTTAGGGCGACCAAAGCCTTCAAGAGCTAGCGCCTGTATAATGACGCCCATGGACAAGGCTGCACTTGCCGCCGCGATCAAGACCGTGCCGGCCTTCTCGGCCTTGGATGAACGGGTCCTGGCCGACCTGGCCGCGGCCTGCAACGTGCGCGAGTGTCGCGCCGGGCAGCGCATCTTCGCCGAGGGCGCCGAGGCCGACGCGTTCTTCCTGATCCTTTCGGGTCAGGTTAAGGTCTTCCGCGTTTCGCCCAAGGGCGACGAGCAGATCCTCCACCTCTACGGCCCGGGCAAGACCTTCGCCGAGGCCGCCTTCTGGGCCGGCGGCCACTACCCCGCCGCCGCCGAGGCCGTCAGCGATTGCGCCCTGCTGGCCGTCCCCCGCCGCGCCGTCGAGGCCGCCCTCGCCAAAGACCCCGCTCTGGCGGCCGGCATGCTGCTGGGCATGAGTCGCAAGCTCCAGGAGTTCGCCGACCTGATTGACGACCTGTCACTCAAGGACGTGCCCGCCCGCCTGGCCGGCGTATTGCTGGCGGAGGCCGACGCCGCCGGGGCCTTCACCTTCGAGCTGAGCCAAACCAAGCGCCAACTCGCCGCCCGAATTGCCGCGGCCCCCGAGACCCTCAGCCGCGCCCTCAAGACGCTCGCCGACCAAGGCCTCATCGAGGTCGACGGCCCCCGCATCGCCCTGCTCGACGTTCCGGCCCTGCAAGAGCTCTACCAGAGCCGCTAAAGCAAGAAGGGGGAAGGAGCATTTCGCGGATCAGTTCCTCGACCGACCTGGGTATACCGACTCCCTTCGCACAAGCGTCGTCCCCTTTTGTTCGGCGGCCGGCTGACCTTCATGCGTAGGGCCCGCTAAGCCGAGGCCGCCCCGGGCACTGGGACGCCCAAGTACGGGCCGTAGACCTCCTCTAGGCGCCGGATAATCTGGATACTGGTATCAAAGATGACCTCCTGACAGAGATCGCTGATCCCTCCCTCAACGCGATGCTTGAGGGGGCTGACGGCCCCTTGCTGTCGCCCGGCGAAGACCAAGCCGGCTAGGCACTGCCTCATCGGCACTAAGGCGCAGAAGTAGAAGCGACCATCGGTCGGCAAGCACAGGTCCGGGTCCATTCGAGCGTTCATGAGGACGGTCTGTAAGTCCTTGGCATACTTGCCGGTCGGCGTCCGTAGCTTCGAGAAATCGATGATCAGTGGACTTGGGTAGTCCTGCCGATAGTCCTGTTCGATCCTCCCAGCCGCTTTCGTGTTAAACCCGAAGTACGTTTCCGTGGTCGTCCCGGAAAAGGCGATGGCGTGGACCCTGGGCTCCTCTTTGGGGGACAGGAGTAGGTACACCGCCTCAAATCCCCAGTACTCCCGCATGCGTCCGAGCAGTTCCAGGAGCTTCTCATCGATAGCGGCTGGTTCGTCAGCACCGTCGTTGATTCGGCCGAGCAGCTCCTGTTTGAATAGAGACTCCGATCTCAACCGGAGGTCTCGATACCGGGCCGTCGCTGTTTGCGCAAGCTGCTTGCCGTGATTGACGATGACGTCAACCTTCTCATCGACGTCCTCAGTTGAGACCACAAAATCGGCCAAGCGTCGTTCGTCATCATCCCTGGGCGCTCGCCCGCGAGCGACCTCGATGAATCGCTCAAGTTTCTCGCGGCTGTAATCCAGTCCCGGCAAGCGGTCGACGATGTTGTCCCCGAGAGCGACCTCGTCGGGATCGATGACGAACTGCCCCGTCATCGCCACGCCAACCAGCAGGTCATGCACAACAATGGGAATCGCCACCTCAGTGAAGCCGGCCCAACAGGATTCCTGGATGGGCTGCGGACATCGGGTGTCTTCCCCCCAGGTCTGTATGAGTCGATCAATCATCTCCATATCGTGCGAATAGCAGAGACCCCGCTTCCTCCGTTCCATCAGAAAGGCGGGACAGTGGTTCCACTCGCGGCTGAGGCACGGCACACACAGCCTCCCCCCGCAGGCGCCCTTGCAGCCCAGCTCTTGAGGGCAGTTCTCTTGGGTGATGTTGTGGAACTCATTGAGCACCGGGCTCAAGGCCTCGCCTCTTAACAGCTCGCAGATGGGATTGTATCGAGGGGGGACGAATCGCTTTCGAGGCTGGTAGCTCTCGATCGGCAGCCAGGCGACTTCCGTGCCGTCGGGAGAGAGATAGGAGCTTGCGGCGTAGATCGTCACGGGCGCTCTGATCTCTTCGGCAATGCCGCTGAGTGTGCACGAGAGAAGCTGTGGGTCGATCAGCCGCTCCAGTTCAATGTGTCTTTGTCTCGGGACCGGTCGAATCGAGAAGAGAATGCCGTAGTACTGGCCCTCCCAGCGCTGGGTTCGATCCAGCTTGTATAGCCGGAAGTCCCGTTTGATGGACCACGCGTCGGCCATCTCGATGAACTCGAAGGCGTCATCTTCGGTGTTGCAGACGAACGCCTCGAACGGCCCTGGACAGACCCAGAACGGGCGTTTGCATCGGAGGATCTTGGAGTCCGGCGACACCGGGTGGTCGCCTTGGCACTGGCTCAGGAGGTCTTTCATCTCGGCCCTGTCGCTGACCGCTATGGTGCTGGGGTGTTTGCGCCATTCCGACCATTCAAAGCAAAATGGACACCGTATGGCAAAGCCTTCGTCCGTCATGTGTCACCTCTCCTGCAAGGATATTGTCCGTTCTCTCTCCACCCGCTCCCTACGCGCCCATGGGCATGCCTCGTTCGGGGTGCGCGGCCAAGTACTCGAAGAGCTGGGGGTGAAGGATCAGTTTGGCGCCCCCGGCATCGGAATCCGCATATCGGGTCAGCAGTTCCCCCGGGCGCCCCGTCCACGAGTAAGCGAACAGGGACCACCCCTGTACCTTCTGCCCGCCAGCAATTTGGTACTGACGAAAACCGTCGAGTCCGAAGTCATCCTGAAGCTGCTTCACATGCTTTTGATCCTTCGGGCGAATGAAAACACCGACCACGCCGCACCGCCACAGGATGCTCAGGGCAATGTTGACATCGACGTCGGCCATGTCCGCCAGGCGTTGATCAAGCTGCTTGAGGGAAAAGGGCACCGCCATGCCCTGCAACTCATCCAGGATCCTGGGCAAGGCCGAGTACCGCCTCCAACCCTCCGTTCTCAGCAGCGTCGCCATGTTCTGGGATTCCTCCCGGACCACCTTGCGAATGCAACTCTGGCTGACTTTGAGACCGTTCCGCCCGCGCAGTACATCGTCCCGCTGGATTTCTTTCTCGGCCGCATAGCCTTCCACGCACAGCCGGGCGAACTTCTGAATGTCACGGGCACGGTAATGGGTATGGCGCAGAACGTACGCGAAGGAATCCTCTTGAATCGCTCCCTCACAGTGATCGTTGCGGACCCGGGGTTCGAACAACTGCTTCCATGCGTCCGACCCGGACGATACCTTTCGGCCGACCCGCTTGAATTCCCACGTAATGCGGCGATTGATGAAGTCCTTAAGGGCCTCTTCGTCCCAGTAGATATCTCCCCGGAACTCCTCCAGCTTCTGAGGGAAGTTCAGCGTGTCGCGATCATACCGATGCCACGGAATGGCCACACGCACGTCCAGCAGTTGGGTCGAATGCGGGCGGAACGTGCTCTGAAAGACATTTAGCAGCGAGGTGACGATCCCTTGGGCCAGGCCAACCTTCTCCTCCAGGGCCCCAGTGGGTGTCTCGATGGGCTCGATACAGATGACCGGGCGTATGTCCTTGGCGGCCAGGTCCGTAAGGCACTGCTGTACATTGGGGAAGGTGGTGTCCAGGAAGACGTTCTCCACCTCTCGTTGAACGCCTCGCAACGACTCACCCCGTTGCCGCCCGAAGATCAATGCGATGATATCAGGCAGTTGCTTCCAGAGAGACCGCCGCAATGCGCCCTTCTTGGCGATCGCGGTCACCACATCCCAGTGCTTCCCGTCGCACCCGTCGATGGGATCGCGAAGACGGTTGAGAACGGCGCACGCCGTCCGGAGTAGCTCGGCCTTCCACACTTCCTCCAGCGCGGTGATGAACAACTGTCGATCACCTTCGTGTTCCTGCCGAAGCGCCAACAGACCTCGCACGTCAAAGGCTTCCTCTCGGATGTACCAAAACGGCGGCGGAGTGGTAGGTTCATCGAGCAACTCACAAAGCTGTCGGGCATGACTGAGAAGGATAGCCGACTTCCCCGTGCCCCACCGACCGACCAGAATCGACTTGTCCGCCGACGTGCCGGGAATGTAACACTCCGGAAGAAGATCATCCCATTCTGCGGCCTCATCACCAAAGACGAAACGTGCCATGACGTGGTACCTCCCAATCGACTCCCTCGGCAGAGAATGCGTACGACTGCCTTGATAGACCGAGTACGGGGGCATGCGCGCCCCTGGGCGTGAAGAGATGAACAACCCCGCGACCCACTGAACTTAACAGACCCATTCGCCGCCGTCAAGTCCCCGCCCCGCCAGGACCGTCCGAAGAGCCTGAACAACAATAACCTAGAAAAGTTGGCCAACCTTGACTTGTATCAAGGTGGTCGGTAGGGTTGCTGGCAATAATGGTGGGAGCTTCAACGAACACGGGAGACCGCACCGATGGCTGGCAAAGCTCGCGAGATCGTTCACATTGACCCCGACAAATGCGACGGGTGCGGCCTGTGCATCCCCAGTTGTGCCGAGGGCGCTATCGAACTGATCGATGGCAAGGCCGTCCTGTCGGCGGATAATCTCTGCGACGGGCTGGGCAACTGCCTGGGCGTTTGCCCCAAGGATGCGATCACCATCGAACTGCGTGAGGCTGAGGCGTTCGATGAGGCCGCCGTCGAGCAGCATCTGGCCGAGGCGGCGCCCGCCGAGCCGACGGGCTGTCCGTCCGCGACGGCCGGGGCGCCCAAGAAAGGCTGTCCGGGCTCGATGCTCCGCAAGCTGCAAGGCGGTGACGCCGCGGCCCCGGCGGCGGGGCCCTCGCCCAGCCGTCTGGAACAATGGCCGGTGCAACTGACGCTGCTGCCGGCTGAGACAGACCTGTGGGACGGGGCCGACGTCCTAATCGCCGCCGACTGCGCCGCGTTTGCCATGGGGGACTTCCACTCGCGGCTGCTGGCCGGCCGAACGCTGGCCATCGCCTGTCCGAAGCTGGATGACGCCGAAGCCTACGTCGAAAAGCTCAGCCGCATCTTCGCAGCCAACACCGTCGCCTCAATCACCATCGCCCGGATGGAGGTCCCCTGCTGCGGATTGGATATGATCGTCCGGAAGGCGTTGGAGGCGGCCGGAACGTCGGTTCCGGTAACCATAATTACGCTCAGCGTGGCCGGTGAAATGCTGGACATCAACGGGGTCTCGGTGGCAGGATGAACGGACGAATCGACAACGCCCGCCCCCTGGCGGCGACCAAGGAGAGCGACCATGAAGGTGACCGTATCCGACGCCTGCACCGGTTGTGGCCTCTGCATCGACATCTGCCCGGACCTGTTCGACCTGAGCGACGACGGGGTGGCTGTCGCCAAGATATCGGACGTGCCCGACGAGCTGGCCGACGCCTGCCGCGAGGCCGCCGAAACCTGCCCCACCTCCGCGATCGAAATCGACGACTAACACCGGCCACCAGGCTGAGTGGGCATTTCTTCTTACACCCCGCCGAAGGCGCCGCGGCGGTTTGCGCGCGTGCGCCGCAGGAGCACCCGCGATGAGCAAGCAACCCGAACACTCCCCGCCGGAATGGGACCTCGACGACTGGGAGCAGGCCCTGACCATCCACGTCGGCAGCACCTACGTCTGCCGCGAGTGCGGCAACGTGGTGATGGTCACCCGCGGGGGCCTGGGCATCATGGACCTGCGCTGCTGCGGCAAGGCCATGGAATTGGTCCAGGCGCCGGAGGAGACATCATGACCGGCATCGCCAGTGCAGGGCTGGTCTGCCGCTGCGGCGTTTGCGGGGCCGAGATCACGATTCTCGTGGCCACCCACGGCGAGTTCGTCCCGCGCTGCTGCAACACCGCCATGGTCGCCCAACCCCAAACCGTGAGTTTCTACAGATGCCCCGTGTGCGGGGCCGAGATTGGACTGATCCGCAGCGGCAAGAACAGGGCCGACACCTTCACCCCCCGCTGCTGCAACACCGACATGCTGACCAAAGCGGCCTAACCGGCCAAGAAGGAGTCACCGATGACGATGTTCTGTTACCAATGCGAACAAACCGCCGGCGGAACCGGCTGCACCAAGTCCGGCGTCTGCGGGAAGAAGCCCGAGGTCGCCGCTCTGCAGGACCTGCTGGTCTTCGCCTGCGAGGGCATCAGCCAATACGCGCATCGCGCCCGCCAGGCCGGTGCCATCGATCGCCAGATCGACCTGTTTGTCACGGAAGCCTTGTTCGTGACGGTCACCAACGTCAACTTTGATGCCGACGCGCTGGTGGCGTGGCTGAATCGCGCCGCGGCCGTCAAGGACGCCGCCCGCAAGCTGTATGAATCCGCCGGCGGGTCCGACGAACTGACCGGCCCGGCCCAGTGGACGCCCGCGGCGGACCTGGCCGGCCTGGTTGCCCAAGGCGAGGCCCTCAACAAAGCCGACCGCATCGAGAAGTTCGGCGCCGACGTTGCCGGCCTGCAAGAGTTGGTGCTCTACGGCCTCAAGGGCACGGCCGCCTACGCCGACCACGCCCACATCCTCGGCCAAGACGATGACGCCGCGTACGGCTTCTTCCACGAGGCCCTGAGTTTCCTGGCCGACGACCCCACCGACGTCGACACGCTGGTCGGCTGCGCGCTGAAGGTCGGCGAGGTCAACTTCACCGTGATGGGCCTGCTGGACGAGGGCAACACCTCCACGTTCGGCCATCCCGAGCCCACCGAAGTGCGGGTCACGCCCGTGGCGGGCAAGTGCATTTTGGTTTCCGGCCACGACCTGCAAGACCTGGCGATGCTGTTGGAACAAACCGCCGGCAAGGGCGTGAACGTTTACACCCACGGCGAAATGCTGCCGGCGCTGGCCTACCCCGAGTTGAAGAAGTTCGACCACCTGGTCGGCAACTACGGCGGGGCGTGGCAAGACCAGGCCAAGGAGTTCGCCGCGTTCCCGGGCGCCATTCTGATGACGACCAACTGCATCCAGAAGCCCAAGAACAGTTACGCGGCCAACATCTTCACCACCGGCCTGGTCGGTTGGCCCGGCCTGACGCATATCGACGCCGATGCATCCGGCAAGAAGGACTTCTCGCCCGTGATCGACGCGGCGTTGGCGGCGGACGGCTTTGCGGGCGACGAAGCTGCGCAGACCATCACCATCGGCTTCGCCCGCAACACCGTGATGAGCGTGGCCGGCAAGGTCATCGAGGCCGTCAAGGCCGGCGCGTTGAAGCACTTCTTCCTGATCGGCGGTTGCGACGGCGCCAAGCCCGGCCGCAATTACTACACCGAGCTGGCCCAGGCCGTTCCCGACGATTGCGCCATCCTTACGCTGGCGTGCGGCAAGTACCGCTTCAACAAGTTGGACTTCGGCGACATCGGCGGCATTCCGCGGCTGTTGGACATCGGCCAGTGCAACGACGCCTATTCGGCCATCCAGATCGCCTTGGCCCTGGCCGACGCGTTCGACTGCGGCGTCAACGACCTGCCGCTGACGATGGTGCTGAGCTGGTACGAGCAGAAGGCCTGCTGCATTCTGCTGACGCTGCTGCACCTGGGCGTGCTGAACATCAAGATCGGCCCGTCCCTGCCGGCCTTCATCGGCCCGGCGGTACTGAATGTGCTGGTCGAAAAATTCGGCCTCGCCCCGGTCAGCACCCCGGCCGAAGACATCGCCGCGGCGCTGGCGTAGGTGTTTTTGGAAACGGCCCATCACGGGCCTATCATGTAATCACGCGCCTAGGGTGGCGGGGCTCCTGCCCCGCCACCCTTTCACTAGATAGCGTCTTGGGATCGACCGACATGACCTGGCTGATCGTGGCCATTTCGGTGGGGGTGATGTTGGCCTTGGCGGCGGTGATGGCCGTCGTCCTCATCCGCGCGCACGGGAAGTGGGCCGTCACCGAATATCCGTTCGTAGCTGAGGTCGAAGCGGCGTTGGCGGGGCTGGATTGCGGCCAATGCGGCCACCCCACCTGCAACGAATACGCCCGCGGCGTTGTGAACGACCGCGAGCCGGTCGACCGCTGCCGGCCCGGCGGGCGCAGCTCGGCCGAGGCCGTCGCGGCATTGATGGGCGTGGAAGCGCCAGCCGGTCTTGCCCACTACGCGGTGGTCCATTGCGGCGCTGTCGACGCCGACCGCCTCGGCCAGGCCGCCTACCAGGGCGAGCGCTCCTGCGCCGCCGCCGATCTTGTAGCCGGCATCCAGGCCTGCCCCTACGGCTGCCTGGGCCTGGGCGACTGCGAAGCGGTCTGCCCATTCAACGCCATCCACATCATCGATCAGCTCGCCGTCGTCGACTACGACAAGTGCACCGCCTGCGGCGCGTGCTCACAGACCTGCCCGCGAGCGATTATCACCATCCTGCCCTTCAAGGCCGAGCCCTTGCTGACGGTCGCCTGCAACAACCGCGATCCCGGCGCCGCCGTTCGGAGCGCCTGCGAGGTCGGCTGTATCGCCTGCGGCCTCTGCGCCAAGGCCTCCGACCTGTTCGCCCTCAAGAAGAACCTGTCGCGCCTGGACTACGACGCCTACGACCCGGCTACCCACAGAGAGCAATTGCAGATCGCTGCTGACAAGTGCCCCACCGGTTGCCTACCATTTCGTGGACGGCCGGCCAGCAACTAGGCCAGGGAGCCCACGATGCCCCAACAATACGCGCTCGAAGAAGTCTTTGAGATGGCCATGCAACTCGAGCGGAACGGCGAAGCCTTCTACATCGCCGCCGCCAAGCACGCCCGCCAGGACGCCACCAAAAAACTCCTGCTGGAAATGGCTGACTGGGAACGCCGCCACGAGAAGCTCTTTCAACAGATGGCCGATTCGATCGACGAGGACGACCGCACCGAATACGTCGACCACGCCGGCGAGGCCGTCGCCTACGTGCAATCGCTCGTCCACGGCAAAGTCTTCCAACTTCACGACGAGGCCATGCAGTCCCTGGCCGGACAGGCCACCATGATGATGATCTTCGAGATGGCCATCGCCATGGAAAAGGAAGCCATCCTGTTCTACCTCGGCGTCCGCGAGATGGTCCCTAAGGGCCACGACAAGATCGACGAGATCATCGCCGAAGAAATGCGCCACGTCCGCATCCTGAGCGAACAATCGCCCATGGACTAGCAAAGCCTGAAAATTCTTACTCCTTTTCAGTAAAGACGAAAAAACCACACCTTTCAACTGTAGACGCTAAGCGCTCACTCCGTTTCCGCTTAGATAAAGTAGATCAAACCAGTCCCATCCGGGCGGCATTGCCCTACCAAACCGCTGTATTCTCAAGAATTTGGGTTCTCTTAGCCGCTAACTAAGATATCTCCGGACAAGAGGCCGATAAACCCTATCTCTTCAGTCGTATATGTGCAGGGATTATCGAACTCAATCCGGGAATGGATGTCACTAAGTCTCGTTCA
This sequence comes from uncultured Planctomycetaceae bacterium, assembly GCA_964428895.1. Lineage (GTDB taxonomy): Bacteria > Planctomycetota > Phycisphaerae > SM23-33 > SM23-33 > HyVt-337. The sequence goes on along the minus strand of CAYRZU010000008.1, from coordinate 13,244 downwards.
CGGATGCGAACAGACCAAATCGCTGACAGTTGAAAACCCCTCGGTGGGAACCGATCAGTTCTGGATTTGAGAAAGGAAGATGATCATGAGAAACCACGTATGGATGACACTGGCGGTCATAGCTGCCCTGCTGGCTGGGCCGATGACGGTCTGGGCCGGCGGAACACCGCCGATTGGGCCCGCCAGCGTGCCGGGCAAGGAGTACTCCAACGACTTGGACGAAACGGCCGCCGGCCTGATCGACATGCACCAGAATATCTGGTGGGACGGCACGGGCGGCGCCGCCGACACGTTCGATTACACGCCCGCCCTGCCGCCGGAGTTGCAGACCACGACCTGGGTCGACGCGCTCGCCCACCACGCCGACTACCTGTACGACGAGGTCTCCCACGCCGACGCCACGACCATGGTGCTGTCGACCACCGGCCTACCGGACATTCTTTACACCGCCCCGGTTCACCACGCCCCGATTCACGGCCTCGTGCCGGAAACCGGCGTGTGGGCAGCCGCCCCGATCATCAACGCCGCAAGTCCTCCGGACGACGTGGACGGCCTGGAGGTCTGGGGACCGGGCGGCCCGGGCGGCGATGACGCCGACAAGTTCTCGCTGACCGGCGACCCGGGCGCCCGCGCCCGCGCCCGCGGCACGGGGGGGGGGGGAGGAACCCGCGCGGCCCGGCCTGGCGGTCGGGGGCCCGGGCGGCCCGGGCGGCTATGCCGCCGACATGTTCTCGCTTACCGGCGACCCGGCCGCCGGCGCCGGCGGCCGAATCTCGGTGTGGGATTACTCCACCGGAGCGGCCGTGCCCTACATCACCGCCGCCAGCCTGGCTGGCGCGATCGGCCGGACCGATCTATTCGAACAGATTGACCTGGACGCGATGATGGTCTTCGACGTCAGCGGGGACCTGGTCTTCGGCAGCGGCGACAGCATCATGTTCTCCATCGCACCCGTCGACGTCTTCGACGGTGGCGAGATCTGGGTGTGGGACTTCGACGCCGGCGCCGCCGTCTTCCTCACCCACGGCGGCGAGATCTGGGACACCGCCCACTCGGTGGTCGGCCACTTCGGCCTGCCGACCGGCGGGGAGTTCGAGAACATCAACGCCCTGGAAGCCATTCCCGAGCCCGCCACGATGAGCCTGCTGGCGGTCAGTGGATTGGCTGTGCTTCGCCGCCGCAAACGCTCGTAACACACACGGGCGAATAACATCGAGTTGCTGCGTTGTCTGGACCGGCGCCGCTTGGGCTTTTCCCGCCTAGCCCTGCGGCGTCGGTTCGTCTTTCATCGTGCGTCCCGCCCTTGCATCCGAGACCACCTTCGGGAACAATTCGCGATCACCGTAGGAGGTCGTGCCATGGTTTCGAACGAACCGGCTGTCGTTACCGAACGCGCCCAACGCTGGCGCGATTTCTATGACTTCGCCAAGCCGCACCGCAATGTTTTCACGGTCGACTACTGGGAGACCGACCTGCCGTGCCCCCTGCCGATCCCGGAAAACCACCAGGCCCGGATCGACTACGCCTGTAAGAAGTACGAAATGGATCTCGAGCGCGCCGAATGGCTCGATGACGACTTCGTGCCGTTCCTATTCGGCATCACCGGCACGGAGGTATTCGCCGAAGCGTTCGGCTGTTCGGTCCACTACTACGAGTCCGGCGACCAGAACCCCTGCGCGCGGCCGTTGATCACCAAACCGGAAGAGGTCGCCAAACTGACCACGCCGGGCCTATCCGGCACGATGGCCCGTCACTTCGAATACCACGACGCGCTGCACCAGCGATTCCCCGAGGGCCGTCTCCAGCTGATCGACATCCAAAGTCCCATGGATATCGCCGCGCTGATCTGGGAGAAGACCGCCTTCTACATGGCCATCCTCGACGCCCCCCAGGCCGTCAAGGAATTGGCCGAGATGACCAAGCAACTGCTGATCGCTTACTTCGACGAGTTCTTCACCCGCTACGGCACGGAATACATCGCCCACTACCCGTTCTACCCCATGACCGGCGGGCTGACGCTCTCGGAAGATGAGATCGGGGCCGTCAACACCGAGATGTTCGAGGAGTTCTTCCTGCCGGGGCTGGTGGAACTGTCCGACCGTTACGGCGGCATCGGCATCCACTGCTGCGCCGACGCCCGCCACCAATGGGACGGCCTCAAGAAGATCCCCAATCTCAAACTCTTGAACCTCGTCCAGCCGGAAGACCAATTGCTCGACGCGTACCCGTTCTTCGCCGATAGCTCCTGCCAGATGCACGACGGCGCCTGGTGGCAAGAACCGGACGTCTGGTTCGACCGCCTGCCCGACTGCGGCTGCCGCACCGTCATCCGCGTGGCCCCGGAATCCAAGGACCAAGCCCTCGAATGGTCGGCCCTGCTGCGCGAGCGTTGCGGAGCGTAACCGCAGACCAACGCGGGTCGGGATCGGCCTAACCGATTGCGTCAGGTCCGTCGCCCGGGCAGAATTGCCGCGAAGGAGACGGGACTATGCACGGACAGGCGGAGACATCTCAGAGAAGTCGCTGGGTGTGCACGGGGCTTCATGCGGCCCTGCTTGCCGCAGCCGGGTGGCTCTATTTCGGCGGCGGGCTCGGAACCGCTGCCGGCTGGTTTGGCATGGAACGATCCCACGGCGACCTCCCTCGGCGCGTGGTGCTCTTTTCGTTCGGGGTGGTCCTCTTTGCGAGGATGGGCCTGGGCCTGTTCTGGCTGCTTAAGCGGAAGTTCGCCTGGAACGAACTGGGCGGCGTGCTGATGGCGGTGTTCGTCTATCAGATCGTATTCGCCCTGCTGGGGGGCTCGTGCCAAGCTCCCATCGATATCGCGGACGTTCTCGCCGTGGCGCTGTTCGTGGTCGGCAGCTTTCTCAACACCGGCTCGGAAGTGCAGCGCAAGCGGTTCAAGGACAGACCCGAGAACCAGGGGCGGCTGTACACGGCCGGCCTGTTCCGCTACGCCAGGCACATCAACTACTTCGGCGACACGCTTTGGGTGACGGCCTGGGCCATCGTCACCGGTAACGCCTGGTCGGCCATCATCCCCGCAGCTCTGGCGGCGGCGTTCGTCTTCGCCTTCATCCCCTCCCTGACGCGGCACCTGCAAGCGCGATACGGCGACCAATACGATCAATGGGCCAAGACCACCAAGGCCTTTGTCCCGTTTGTCTATTGACGATGGGAGCGCCCCCACTAGCTACGAGCGGACGATACCTCATGTCATGAGGTATTCGCCGCTGCTGCCGTTACCTGGCGGGCACAGCCCGCCCTACGACGACGTCTGGTCGGCTTCGGTCTGCTGGCCGCCGGTGCCGGGTTCGATCTCGCCGACTTCCGGCAGGGGTTGGGGGATGTCCACGGAGAACTCGGCCCAACTGCCGTGCTCGCTGTTGGCGGTGACGCGTCCGCCGTGCAGTTGCACCACGCGCCAGACCGTGTAGAGACCAACACCCGTGCCCTTTTGGCGCTTCAGCTCGGGGTCGTCGAGGCGCGAGAACTTGTGGAACAGCTTGAACCGCTGCTCGGGCGAAAAGCCCGGCCCCTCGTTCCAGACACTGATATGCCAGTGCCCATCCTTCGGCTTTACGGTGAAGCGGATCTTGCCGCCCCGCCGGCCGTACTTGACGCCGTTGGATAGGAAGTTGACCAGCACGATCTGCATCAGGTCCGGGTCGCACTCCACCACGTCGCCGCCGGAATAGCCGAAGTCCTTCTCCAGCGTCATTTCGCGCTGGGTCAGTTGCGGGCCGATCAGGTCGATGGCGTTTTCGGCCAATTGGACGATCGGGTCGACGTCGTCGCGAGTGTTGAGCTTCAGTTCGCCGGTTTCCATCCGCGAGAGGTTGAGGTATTCGCCGACCAGGCTCAGCAGATAGCGGCCGCGGCTGACCATGCGCTCGATGCGTTGCTTTTGCTTTTCTTCCAGGTCGCCCATGTAGCCCTGCAGCAGCATGTCGGCGTCCATGATGATCGACGAAACCGGGCTCTTCAGTTCGTGGGTGACGAAGCTGAGCATCTCCATGTAGGAGTTGTAGGCCCGGGCGGCTTTGGCGTTGGTGTAAGCGCGTTCAACGGCGCGGCTGACGCGTTCGGTCACCGCCAGGTGCATGCCCACCGCTTGCGGGTCGTAGGCGTTGGGTTTGGTCGAGCTGCGGAACAGCACGCCCACGTTTCGGCCGGCCACGCGGAGCGGACACGTCATCGACGACCGAATGCCTTCCTTCAGGACCAGCCCGGTGGTGCGGCTTTCGGGATGATCGTCGTGATAGGTCTTCAGGTCGCGGATCAGGCGGACCTCGCTGTTGTCGATCACGTGAGCCAGGCTGGACGTGGACAGGTCCTCGGCGTAGCCCTTCTGGAGCATCACGGGCTCGTAGTTGGTTCGGACCTCGCCGGAGACGATTCGGGCGGCTTCGTCCTCCACGAACCCCAGCGCCAACCGATCGCAGGGGCAGACCTCCTGCGTCGCGGCGAACAGGAAGTCCAGGATGTCGGCCAGGGAGCTTTCCTCAGCCACTTGTTGATTGATGGTGTTGAGCACGACCTGCTCGTGGGGGGTGAAGATGAGATGCTGAGCCAGATCGGCCTCGAAGAATTGGACATTGTCTTTGTCAGCCATGGCGAAGAGTCTACCGCCACGAGCGGCCGGCGACCAGAGGCTATGTGGGCCGCAGGCGCCCCGCAACGACCGGCCGATCTTGCGGAGCGAGGCCGTTATCCGTAGAATACTCAATGGTGGCAATCGGGTATTTTGTGGCCGCCGCAGATCAGGGATGTCCAGGAAGGGAGGGACCCCTTCGACCAGGGCAGCAGATGTCTGAACCTCTTGCGGGAGACGATCATGATCGTCCGACGACGCACATCCGGGCAGCGCGCGGTCAGCGGCTGCGGAGTTCGTGGAGAACCTCGGGCAGTGGGATTCCGAGATCCACTATCTCTACCGCACCCGCGGCGCCAACGTGGCCTTCACCGAGCAAGGCCTGTCGTTCGTGGGTTACCGCCAAGAGGGCGATAGCGCCGACCTCCTGGCCGAGGCCGTCAACATGCGGTTCGACGGCGCCGCGGCTGTGGCGCCAACCGGTCTGGACGTTGCGCGCATGCGCTACAACTACCATCTCGGGGACGACCCGTCCGGCTGGGTCGACCGAGCCCGAGTGTTCGGCACGGTCGCTTATGACGGGCTGTACGACGGCGTCGATCTGTTTGTCTCCGGCGGCAGCGCCAACTTGAAATACGAATACCACGTCGCGCCCGGTGCCGACCCGGGTGACATTCTGGTCCGCTACGACGGGGCCGAGGGTGTCACGGTCGATGACGCCGGCGCGTTGCACGTCGATCTCGGCGAAGGCGAACTGATCGACGACGCACCCATCGCCTACCAAGACATCGACGGCGTCCGCGTGGCCGTCGATAGCGCGTTCGCAATCGGCGACAACGGCGCCGTCGGCTTCACGCTGGGCGACTATGACCCGACGGTCGACCTGGTGATCGACCCGGCCGTCCAATGGGGCGCTTACGTCGGCGGCAGCGATGTTGAAGTCGCCTATGACGTGACCCTCCACTCCGACCGATGCGTCTATGCGGTCGGCTACACGATGTCGGCCACCGCGTGGTTCTCCGGCGGATTCGACATGAGCCACAACGGCAACCAGGACGCGTTCGTCCTCAAATACACCCGCAAGGGTGTGCGCCTGTGGGGCACCTACTTGGGCGGCACGGACACCGACTACGCCTACGGGGTGGCCCTCAGCGACGCCGGGCGCCTGTACGTGGTCGGGCGCACGGACGGAAACAACTGGACCTCCGGCGGCGTGGGCGACCACACCCACAACGGCAGCCGAGACGCCTTCGTGGCGCGCCTGCGGCGGACCGGCACCCACGTGTGGAGTTGCTTCCTGGGCGGAACGGGCTCGGACGAAGCCAACGCGGTCGTCTGCTCACCCAATGAGGCCGTCCACATCGCCAGCGAGACCACCTCGGCCGGCTGGATCACTAAGGGCCCGGACACCACCCACAATGGCGCCGACGACGGCTTCTACGCGCGAATGTGGGTCAACGGGAGGACCCTCCGCGGCAGTTACATCGGCGGGTCGGCGAACGACATGGCCAACGGCGTCGCCGTTGACGGCCGAGGTGACGTGCTTGTCTGCGGCGAGACCTGGTCCGACAACTGGGCCATCCGAGGCAAAGACACCACCTTGGGCGGCACGCAAGACGGCTTCCTGACCAAGTTCGCCGCCGGCGGCAAGCACGTGTGGACCCGCCATATCGGCGGCAGCGGCGGCGATTACGGCAACAGCGTGGCCATCGGCGCCAACAACAAGATCTACGTGGCCGGCAAGACCCACTCGGCGAGCTGGGCCTCCGGCGGGTGGGACACCAGCTACTCCTCCGTCGGCGACGCGTTCGTCTACGCCATGAAGACCACCGGCCAGCACCTTTGGAGCACGTATTTGGGAGGCGGCGGGTCGGACGCGGCATGGGGCATCACCACGGATTCGCGCGGAGACGTCTATGTCGTCGGCGACACCGGCAGCGGCGGCGGATGGCCCTCCGGCGGATGGGACACCTCCTACAACACCAGTACCGACGGATTCGCCGCCCGCTTCACGTCCATGGGGACCCATCGCTGGAGCACCTACATGGGCGGCGGGGAATTTGATCGCGCCTGGGCCGTGGCCCCGGACACCTACAACGGCGTTCACATCGTCGGCGTCACGTTCTCGTCTGGCTGGCTGACCGGCGGGTTCGACAACGTCCTCAGCGGCGACCAGGACGGCTTTACCCTCTGGACCAAGCGGTGAGGCCCACGGCTTCACGGAGACCCTTATGTTTATCCACAAGCACCGGGCCGGGCAGGACGGATCGGGAAACCGGCCCCATCGCACCCCCTGCCTGGAAACGCTCGAACCCCGACGAATGTTGGATGCGGCCACGCCCGTCCCGATGCTCCAGACCACGACCGCCGACTTCGTGGAGAATCTGGGCCAGTGGGACTCCGAGATCCACTACCTCTACCGAACCGGCAACGCCAACGTGGCCTTCACCGAAGAAGGGCTGAGCTTCGTGGGTTTCCGACCCGGCGCGAATGAGACCGACCTCCTGGCCGAGGCCGTCAACATGCGGTTCGACGGCGCCGCGGCGGTCGCCCCGGTCGGCCTGGACCAAACGCCCGGACGATTCAACTACCACGTCGGCGCTGACAGCAGCCGGTGGATCGACGGCGCGCGCGCCTTCGCCACCATCACCTACGAACGTCTCTACGACGGCGTCGATCTGTTCGTCTCCGGGGGCGCCGCCAACCTCAAGTACGAATACCACGTCGCGGCCGGGGCCGACCCGGGCGACATCGTCGTCCGCTACGACGGCGCCGAGGATGTCTATCTCGACGACGCCGGCGCGCTGCACGTCGATCTGGGTGAAGGCGAACTGATCGACGACGCCCCAGTCAGCTACCAGAACATCGACGGCGTCCGCGTGGCCGTCGACAGCGCGTTCGCAATCGGCGCCGACGGCGCGGTGAGCTTTGCCCTGGGCGAGTACGACCCGACGGTCGACCTGGTCATCGACCCGGCCGTCCAGTGGGGCGCCTACATCGGCGGTATCACGCTCGAGACGGCCCTTGCCACCACCATGGACGCCAACAGGTGCGTCTACACCACGGGCTACACCAGCAGTCCCGGCTGGACCATCGGCGGCTTCGACACCACTTACGGCGGCAACGGCGACGCCTTCGTCATCAAATACACCCGCAAAGGCACGCGCCTGTGGAGTACGTATCTCGGCGGCAGCGACTACGACGCGGGCTTCGGCATCGCCGTCAGCGACGCCGGGAGGATCTATGTTGCCGGCCGGACCGATGCCGGTGGGTGGGCCAGCGGCGGGGTGGGCGACCACAGCCACAACGGTAGCTGGGACGGCTTCGTGGCCAGACTGAGGCAAACGGGCACACATGTTTGGAGCTGCTACCTCGGCGGGGCGGGCTGGGACAAGACTCACGCCATCGCCTGCTCGGCCAACGAAGCCATCCACGTCGCCGGGGAAACCTGGTCGTCCGGCTGGATCACCAAAGGCTCGGACACCACCTACGCCGGCGGCGGCGACGGCTTCTACGCCCGCCTGTGGGTCAACGGAAAGACGCTCCGCGGCAGTTACCTCGGCGGAGCCAATATCGAACGGGCCAACGGAATTGCCGTCGACGGCCGCGGCGACGCGCTGGTCTGCGGCTACACTGAATCGTCCGGTTGGGTCAAGAAGGGCAAGGACACCACCTTAGGCGGCAATTCCGACGGTTTCCTGACCAAGTTCGCCGCCAGCGGACGCCACGTCTGGTCGCGCTTCATCGGAGGGTCTGCCGGCGATCAAGCCTTCGCCGTCGCCATCGGCGCCAACAACAAGATCTACGTTACCGGAGAGACCTTCTCGGACTCCTGGATTTCCGGCGGATGGGACACGACGTATGACGGCGCCAAGGATGGGTTCGTCTACGCCATGAAGACCACCGGCCAGCACCTGTGGAGCACCTACCTTGGCGGGACCCAGGACGACATCGGCCACGCCATCACCGTGGACAACCGCGGCGATGTCTACGTCGTCGGCGAGACCGGGTTGGGCGGGTGGACCTCCGGCGGATGGGACACCACCTACAACGGCGACACGGACGGGTTCGTGGCGCGATTCTCCGCCATGGGGGCCCACCGTTGGAGTTCCTTCCTGGGAGGAACCGACGCCGACTACGCCTATGGCGTGGTGCCCGACACCTTCAACGGCGTTCATATCGTCGGCCAGACGGCCTCCGCCGGCTGGCTCACCGGCGGCGGCGACGACGTCCTGACCGGCTACACGGACGGCTTTACCCTCTGGGCCAAACGATAGGCCCGTGCAGGAGGCAATCATGTTCGTCAGACAACGCCCCGCCAAGGCCCGAGGACACCACCAACCGCGCCTGGAAACGCTCGAACCCCGAAAGATGTTGGACGCGGCCGCGCCCGTGCCGGTGGGTCAATCCGCCACGGCCGAGTTCGTAGAGAATCTGGGCCAGTGGGATACCGAGATCCACTACGTCTACCGAACGCGCGGCGCCAACGTAGCCTTTACCGAGCGGGGCCTATCGTTCGTCGGCTTCCGACCCGGCGCCGAAGAGGCTGACATTCTGGCCGAGGCCGTCAACATGCGGTTCGACGGCGCCGCGGCGGTCGCCCCGGTCGGCCTGGACCAAACGCCCGGACGATTCAACTACCACGTCGGCGCTGACAGCAGCCGGTGGATCGACGGCGCGCGCGCCTTCGCCACCATCACCTACGAACGTCTCTACGACGGCGTCGATCTGTTCGTCTCCGGGGGCGCCGCCAACCTCAAGTACGAATATCACCTCGCCCCCGGGGCCAGCCCAGCCGACATCATCGTCCGTTACGACGGCGCTGAAGACATCACCATCGATGACACCGGCGCGCTCCACGTCGACCTCGGCGAAGGCGAACTGATTGATGATGCGCCCATCGCTTACCAGGACATCGACGGCGTCCGCGTGGCGGTCGCCAGCGCCTTCGCCGTCGGCGCTGACGGCGGCGTGAGCTTCACACTCGGCGCTTACGACCCGACGGCCGACCTGGTGATCGACCCCAGCCTTCAATGGGGCGCCTACATCGGCGGCAGCGGTGGGGAGACCGCCTACGCCGTCACCTTGGACGCCTACAAGTGCGTCTACGCCACCGGCTACACCACCAGCACCGGCTGGATCTCCGGCGGCTTCGACACCACCTACGGGGGCAACAACGACGCCTTTGTCATCAAGTACACCCGCAAAGGCACGCGCCTGTGGAGCACCTACCTGGGCGGCGACAGCCGAGACGAAGCCTTCGGCATCGCCATCAGCAACGCCGGGCGGGTGTACGTGGTCGGTTTTTCCACCGGCGACAATTGGACCAGCGGCGGGGTGGGCGACCATACCCACAACGGCAGCCGCGATATCTTCATCGTCCGGTTGCGGCGCACCGGCACGCATGCGTGGAGCTGCTTCATGGGCGGATCGGGCAGCGACGAAGCCAAGGCCGTAACGTGCTCGTCCAATGAGGCCGTCCACATCGCCGGCCAAACCGCGTCGGCCGGATGGATTCCCAAAGGGCCGGACACCACCCATAACGGCGGAACGAGCGACGGCTTCTACGCCCGCGTGTGGGTCAACGGCCTGCTGCTCCGGGGAAGCTACCTGGGCGGAGGCAACGCGGATAAGGCCGAAGGCGTCGCGGTCGACGGCCGCGGCGACGTGCTGGTCTGCGGGGAAACCTGGTCGGCTGGCTGGGCCAAGAAAGGCAAGGACACCACCCTCAATGGCGATTCCGACGGCTTCCTGACCAAGTTTGCCGCCGGCGGCAGGCACGTCTGGAGCCGTTACATCGGCGGCAGCGGACAGGAAAGGGCCCTGGCCGTCACGGTCGGCGCCAACAACAAGGTCTATGTCGCCGGGATCACTCACTCGGCCTCCTGGGCCTCCGGCGGCTGGGACACCTCCTACGCCACCACCGGCGACGGGTTTGTCTACGGCATGAAGACCACCGGCCAGCACCTCTGGAGCACCTATTTGGGCGGCACGGGCACCGACCAGGGCAACGGCATCACAGCCGATTCGCGCGGCGACGTCTACGTCGTCGGCCACAGCAACAGCGCCGGATGGGCCACCGGCGGGTGGGATACCTCCAGCAACGGTGTTGACGACGGATTTGCAGCCCGATTCACCTCCATGGGAACGCACAAGTGGAGCAGCTACATGGGCGGCGGCGCCCTCGACCGCGCCTACGGCGTGGTGCCCGACACCTTCAACGGCATTCACATCGTGGGTGGCACCATGTCGTCCGGCTGGCTGACCGGCGGGTTCGATACCTCCCTGACCGGCACGACCGACGGCTTTGCCCTCTGGGCCAAGCGATAGGCCCGGTGGCGCGAGGGACCGGTTTGGCCCAAGAGATGTCGGTGAACGTGCGGTATAATTGCCGATAAGCTCGGAGGCAGCCGTCAGCGCGACGGCTCCACATCGTCCTCCTGGAATGAGAGTGTGCTATGTTCTTGACGCGTCGCAGCACCGCAACGGCCCGGACCGATCACGACCGACCCCTGGGGCCTCGCCTGGAGTCCCTCGAACCGCGTCGGATGTTGGATGCGGCTGCGATCGACGCCATCGACCCCACCCCGGCTGAGTTCGTCCAGAACGTCGGCCAGTGGGAGGCGGACGTTCATTACATCTACCGCGCCGGTAGCACGGCCGTGGCCGCGACGGCCGAGGGGCTCAGCTTTGTCGGCCTGGGCGCCGACGACGCGCCGGCCGAGACCGTCAACATCCGTTTCGACGGCGCCCAGGCGATCGCCCCGGTGGGCCTGGACATCCAGCCTGGCCGATTCAACTATCACGTGGGCTCGGACGTCTCGCGCTGGGTCGACGGCGCCCGCGCCTTCGGCACGCTCGCCTACGAAGGCCTCTACGACGGCATCGACCTGTGGGTCTCCGGTCAGCCGGCCAACCTCAAGTACGAATACCACCTCGCCGCCGGGGCCGACGCATCCCAGATCGCGGTCCGCTTTGACGGCGCCGAAGATGTCTATCTGGATGAAGACGGCGCCCTGCACGTGGACCTCGGCGACGGCGAACTGATCGACGATGCGCCCATCGCCTACCAGGAGATCGACGGTGTCCGCGTGGCCGTTGATAGCGCGTTCGTGATCGCCGACGACGGGGCCGTCCGCTTCGACCTGGGCGACGTTGACCCCTCGGCCGACCTGGCCATCGACCCCATCCTGGCCTGGGGATCCTACATGGGGCTCGACGGCGTCGACACCACCCTCGCCATCACCCGCGACGCCGGCAACGCCCTCTACGCCGTCGGCAGCACCTTCTCGATCGGCTGGGTCACCGGCGGATGGGACGTCATCTACGGCGGCAACGGCGACGCGTTCGTCATCAAATACACCCGCAAGACCGTTCGCCTGTGGACGACCTACGTGGGCGGCACCCAAGCCGATGAAGCCACCGGCGTCACCGTCAGCCCGGGCGGCCGCGTCTACGTGGTTGGCTGGACCGAATCGGCCGGCTGGACCTCCGGCACGGCCATCGACCAGACATATAACGGCGCCCGCGACGCGTTCGTGCTGCGGATGCGCCAAACCGGCAAGTTCGTCTGGAGCGGCTACCTGGGCGGGACGGGCCTCGATGAAGCCACCGGCGTCGACGCCTCCATCAACGAAGCGGTCCACGTCTCCGGCCTGACCAACTCGGCCGGCTGGATCACCACCGGGCCGGACACCACCTACGGCGGCAATCAGGACGGCTTCTACGCGCGCCTCTGGATCAACGGCCAACTCCTCCGCGGCAGCTACCTCGGCGGCGCCCAAATCGACTCCGCCCAGTCCGTCGCGGTCGACAATCGCCTGCCCGGCAACGACATCCTGGTCTGCGGCAATACACGCTCGGCCGGCTGGACGCTCCGCGGCGCGGACTTGACCCTCAGCGGCACGCAAGACGGCTTCCTGGCCAAGTTCGCCTTCGGCGGACGATTGATCTGGTCGCGCTACCTGGGCCGAACCGGTGTGGAGGAGGCCAACAGCGTTACCGTCGGCATCAACAACCGCATCTATGTCGGCGGCACGACCACCTCCACCCCCTGGCCCGTCGGCGGATGGGACACCACCTACAACGGCAACACCGACGGCTATGTCTTCGCCATGCGGACCACCGGCGCCCATATGTGGAGTACCTACGTGGGCGGCTCAAACCTCGACGACGTCCAGGCCCTGACCGCCGACGCCAACGGCAACATCTACGCCGCCGGCTACACCTCCTCGACCGGTTGGGTCTCCGGCGGATGGGCCACCGTCTTTAGCGGCGGCACCTTCGACGGATTCATCGTGCGCTTCAGCGCCAACGGCGTGTACGGGTGGAGTTCCTACATGGGTGGGCTGGCCGCCGACCAGGCCTTCGGCGTGGCGGCCGACCGGTTCGTCGGCACCCACGTAGTCGGCCAGACCGGCTCGGTCGGTTGGATCGGCGGCGGGTGGGACAACACCCTGGGCTCCAACAACACCGGCGGGCTCGACGGATTCACCCTCTGGGCTAAAGGTTAACCCCCCCGCGGCCCGACCATAACAGTGGGGATTAAGACGCGCCCCGTCTTTGGCTAGTCTGCGCCGGTGTCCTAGACTCCTTTTAGCCCGGATTTCCCGGATGAGTACCCCAGTTCATGTATAATGAGGCATCGTTT